>JAYEKT010000075.1:0-9833 GCA_034716735.1 Patescibacteria group bacterium | reverse complement strand
ACAACGTGATGATAATCAGGATACTGACCTTCAATTAAGCGAGAACTTAATTCCACTCCATTGTGTGAAAATAGAATTTGATTTTCGCCAATACAAATTTCAACAACGTCATTTCCTTCCGCGCTACCACCCACAACAGATATCACTCGCAAAACCTCTGCAAGAGTACGTCCTGGAATAATAACAGATTCTTTTTTATTATTATCTTCACTATTTAATTGAAGTTTAGATTCTGCCAAACGATAACTATCTGTCGCAGCCAAGACCGCCTTTCCTTCCAGCCCTTCTGGATTGAAAGATACAAAAACCCCGCTAATCTCTGGGCGGGATTCGTTTGTTGAAGCGGCAAAAATTACTCGCTCAATTGCTCTTTTTAAATCAGGCGCAAAAACGCGGTGACTTGATTCTTTTGAAATTTGCGGAATTAAAGGAAAATCTGCTGCAGGAATTCCTTTAATCTTTGTTCCGTAATTTCCGCATTTAATAGATAAAAATTCATTTTCTTCATTGCAGTCAACTCGTTCATTTGGAAGCAGGTTAATATAATCAGCAAATAATTTTGCTGGAACAGTAAAATCTCCATCGCCTTCTATCTTTCCTCGAATAACACAACTTGTCGCAATCTCAAGATTTGTAGAAATAAGCTTTAATACTTTGTTTTCTGTTTTTACAAGAACGTTATTTAAAATCGGAAGGTTAATATTTTTTGTTGTAATATGACTTACAACCGAAAGTCCTCTATATAAATTTTCTTTGGTGCAGGAGAATTGCATATAATAAATATCCTCCATTATTAAAACTTAGCTATAAATTCGTTGTTTGATATAATCTAAATCCTGTTGTAATTTTGCGTCGCTTTCAATCCCTTTATTGATTTTTTTGTGCGCGTGCATTGCTGTTGTGTGATCTCTTCCGCCGACTTCTTTACCAATTGTGGGATATGAATAACTAAGCTCTTCTCTCATTAAATACATTGTTATCTGACGAGGAAAAGATAATTTCTGCTCCCTGCTTTTTCCAAGAATCTGTTCCATACTAATGCCATAATAATTTGCTACAATATCTATTAATTGTTTTGATGTAACTGAGCGACGCGCAACAGGACTATAATTTGAAAGAATATCAGAAATCATTTCTTTCGTTAAAGAAATATTTCTTATTTGTTGGTGCGCTATGATTTTATTAAGCGCGCCTTCTAATTCGCGGATATTGTTTTGAATCCTAGTTGCTATTTCAATTAATAACTCTCTTTTAAAATTAATATTTTTTTCTTTACACTTTGTTTCAAGAATCGCAATTCTTGTCTCAAGACCTGGAGTTGAAATATCTGCCACTACACCACATTCAAAACGAGAAAGCATTCTGTCATCAATTCCCATACCTTGAAATGCTTTTGGTGGTCTATCAGAACTTATAACAATTTGCTTATCTTCTTGATGAAGCGCGTTAAAAGTATGAAAAAATTCTTCTTGTGTCTCATGTTTGCTAATAATAAATTGTATATCATCAATTAATAAAACATCTACGTTCCTGTAAACATCTTTAAATTTTTTGACATCTTTGGAACGCACAGAATTAATAAAATCATTGGTAAACTTTTCGCATGTAATATAAAGAACTTTTTTCTTTGGAAATTTTTCCAAAGTATCGTGTCCAATAGCTTGAGCAATATGTGTCTTGCCAAGTCCAACACCTCCATATATAAATAATGGATTATATTTCTTTCCTGGATTTTCAGCAACCGCTTGCGCCGCGGCATGGACAAATTCATTTCCTTTTCCTACAACAAAATTTTTAAAAGTATATTTTTGATTCAAACCAAATTTATTTATCTGTTTTGGTTTTGAAGATTCAAGTGTTTTTTCTGGAGTTGGTAGAGAAACAGGAAGAGGTTCTGCAAATCTGACATCCTCAACTCTATATACTATTTCCTTAATAACTTGTCCTGAAAGTTTTTGCAGTATTTTTAAGATATTAGAGGTATGTTTTTTCTCCAACCATGCTTTTACAAAAGTATTGGGAACATTAATAACCGCTCTGCCACTTTCAAATTGCGCCAAAGAAGTTTGACTAAACCAAGTTACAAAACTTGCCTTGCTCAAAACAAGTTCTAACTCACCTAAGATTGCTTGCCAAAGTTCTCTATTGTTCATATCAAAACACTAAAAAAATTATTAACTATTTTTATAATAACACAACAATCAAAATGTGTAAAAAATGTCAATGTGTTGATTAATTGTGGATTATATGTGTATAATGTTATGGTATAATAAATGTAGGTCAAGAGGTTAGGGTTAAGTAATTTTCCTAACCCTAACCCCTAAACTAAACTGGCATCTTTGCCCTAACCCAATAAATTTATGCCAAAAAGAACTTACCAACCTAAAAAAAGAAAGAGAGCAAGAACGCATGGTTTTATGGAAAGAATGAAAACCACCGCGGGTAAAAATGTTTTGAAAAGAAGAAGGGCTAAAGGAAGAAAAAAGTTAACTGTCTCAAATGAGGTAAAAAAATAAATGCTTTCAAAACTTCACCGACTCTCTAAATCAAAAGAGATAGAAAAGGTTTACAAAAATGGTAAATCTTTTTTTTCTAAAACTCTTGGAATCAAGGTTTTAAAAAACAATCTGGAGCATTCCAGATTTGCTGTGGTTGTTGGTTTAAAAGTTTCAAAAAAAGCAACAAAAAGAAATCGCGTCAAAAGACAGCTCCGCGAAATTCTAAGATTGAATTTAAAAAAAATGAAATCTGGCTTTGATGTAATGGTTATTACTTTACCAGGAGTGATAGATAAAAAATATGATGAGTTAGAGAAAGAACTTTTTAGTAATTTTAAAAAATTGGACTTGTTATGAAATTTTTTATTATCATTGCGCGAATTACAGCGCTCAAACTAATCCGAATTTATCAAAAAACCCTGTCTTTTGACCACGGGCTTCCATCATATCTTTTCCCGCATGGTTTTTGCAGATTTCATCCAACCTGTTCTGAATATGCATATCAAGCAATTGAAAAATATGGACTAATAAAAGGCGGGTTCAAAGCCCTGCACCGCGTCCTCCGATGCAACCCATTCTCCAAAGGCGGAAACGATCCAGTGGACTAATTGCAAATTTCAAATCTTTTATCAAAATGAGTAGTTTTCTACACAAAACTACTCATTTTTTGTTAAAAAATGGAGCAAAGTTGGTAAAAATGAGTAGTTTTACTTGACAAACTACCCAAAATGTGGTATAATATAATTATGAAAGATGAATATAAAAACATAAGGAAGGCGGCAGAAATCTTGGGTGTTTCTATTAATACCTTACGACGTTGGGACGAAACCGGGAAGCTTAAATCGATCCGCGAAAAAGCAGGAAAGCATCGTTTTTATAGGCGGAAAGATTTGGAGTTGTTCAAAATGAGCTTATTTGATTTGGCAATGGACTGGGCACTAGATAAGAAAGGATATGGACCCGAAGATAAATTTTATTGTCAAAATAGTTCAATATTTCAAGGTCGTCTTGATCATTTAACAGGGGATTTAAAAAGAATACCAGAATTATCTATCCTATATTCTTTAATATCCCTTATTACTGGAGAAATAGGTAATAACTCTTTTGATCACAATCTTGGCAACTGGCCGGACATTCCTGGAATTTTTTTTGGATATGATATAAATAAAAAAGAAATAGTTTTGGCAGATAGAGGACAAGGAATTTTTTATACATTAAAAAGAGTAAAACCCGATTTAAAAAATCATAAAGAAGCATTGTCTGTCGCTTTTACAGATTTTATCTCCGGTCGCGCGCCAGAAGCTCGCGGCAATGGATTAAAGCTTGTGAGAAAGGTGATAGAAAAAAACCCTATAAATTTAGAATTTCAAAGCGGAGATGCACTCTTGAAGCTTCAACGAGATGGTAAAAAATTAAATATAAAAAAGGGGCAAAAATCCATAAGAGGATGTATTGCCTTGATAAAATTTTAATTATTATCCTATGAACATATACTTAAAAAAATTTGGAACTCTTTTAACTTCGAGGCAACTTGGCAAGGAAGCTTTTGCTATATTTAAAATATCTTTGAATAAATTAAAACATGGAGAAAAATTAATAATTGATTTTGAAGGAGTGGAGGTTTTTTCTCCGTCTTGGGGTGATGAATTTTTAACACCATTAATAAATCAATATGGTGAAAGATTAGTATTAAAAAATACAAAAAATGCTTCAGTGCAGGCGACGTTAGACATGTTAGAAAAAATCCATGGTTATAAATTTACTATTGACAAAAAATAAGTCTTGTGTTAAAATTTAATGTTATATAGATCTTTTAAAAAGAAACGGGAGGCGTGACATGGGAATATTGCGCATACTTTGGAATTCGTTTGAGGAATATATAAAAACGAAGGAGGATATTCATGCTCGTTTTAAAAGGGTCTATGAATGTATATCTCCTGAAAAATTTTTGGTGTTAATCAGAAACATGTGTCCAAAACTAATTATTATAGAGAAAGATAAGTATTTAGGTTACCCAGGTATGATTTTATCAATAGACAAAAATCATGAAACTTATTTTTCTGTCTCCGGTTCTCCTTGCGTACCTCCCCATATACCCCCTTTTCTTTATTGGCTTTTAGATGAAATAGAATATAATACTAATCAAGGACTTGAAATAATACTAGACCCTGCGCAAAAACTTGATGAAATTGAAAAACAATTTGATGGTGTAAAAATATTTGAAATAGGGTTGCCTGAACAAAATGAAGGACGGGATGCCTATAGAAAAATAATTTGGGTAAAGGCATTTTCAATCACGACACAAAAACCCCCTCGGATTTTCCGAAGGGGTTTTTAGTTGTCATTCCTGCGGAGGCAGGAATCTACTTAGGATGTATTATTGTTACTGTGTGGATCCCCGCCTTCGCGGGGATGACAAGGGGGTGCGGGGATGACAAGGGGGTGCGGGGATGACCCTCCTACGCCAAGGCTTCGGAGGGCAGGCACTGAAGTTTTATTTTACAATTTTAGATTTTAGCAATTCAATAACTTTTCTATTCGTCAAAATTGCGCGCATGTAATCTGCATACTCTGGTGTGCGGATTTGTTTTTGCTTTTCTGCATCTTCTTTTGCAAAATCCATTTCTTTCTCAATTGCTTCTGCAATTTCTTTTTCATCAACCTTGATATTTTCTTTTTGCGCGATTTCGCGAATCACCAAACTTGTTTTAATTCTCTTTACTGCTTGTGGCGTAAAATCAAGTTTGAGTTGTATAATAGTTTTGTTAATCTGTTTAAGATAATCTTCAAAAAGCATTCCTTGTTTTGTAATTCCGTTTTTTATCTCTTCAAGCATTCTTTCAACTTCATTATTCAATAAAACCTCTGGCACATCTTCAAATTTTGATTTTTCTGAAATTTTTTCAAGCATTTCAATTTCTTGCCTTTGGCTTTCTTTCGTTTCTGCTTCGCTTTGCATATTTTTTCTAATCATATCTTTTAAATCATTAAGAGTTTTTTGTCCCATCTTTTCTGCGAGCTTGTCATCAACAGGAGGAAGAGTTAATTCAAAAACATTTTTACAAGTAACTTTGAAATCTGCTTCTTTGCCAGCAAAATTTTTCTGGTAATGTTCTTTTGGAAATTTTAATTTGAATTCTTTGGTTTCATCTTTTTTAATTCCAACAAGTTTTTCATTAAAACCAGGAATATAGTGTTCTTCTGAAAGATAAACACCATAGTCCTTGCTATCTCCGCCATCAATAGGCACGTTGTCAACTGAAATACTCATATCTATAACAACTTTATCTTCTTTTCCAGCTGATTTATCGGTTTCTTTTTCAACCGTCTGCATTTTTTGTAAATCTTTTAAAACTTTTTCAATATCTTCATCTTTTATTTTTGCTTCTTTCTTTTTAATTTCTAATTTTTCATAATCAGCAAGCTCTATTACTTTTGGTAAAACAGGAATAGTAACTTTAAAAGAAACTGGGTTTTTTGGAACCAATTTTAAAATATCAAACTCTGGATGTCCAACAGGATTTATGTTTTCCTTTTGGCAAACTTCTGCCAAAATTTTTCGCGCGCCATGTTCAAGCGCAGTTTCATAAATTGTTCCCTCTCCTACTCTGTTTTTTACAACATCATAAGGAGCATTTCCTGGACGAAAACCCTCAAATTTATGTTCTGATGAAATCTTTTTAGCCGCCTCTTTAAGATGCGGTTCAAACTCTTCAGTTGAAAGTTCAATTGTGATTTCAACGAGAGATTTTGGAAGATTATTTTTTGTAATTTGCATAAAAATAAATTAATTTTAAATACTCAAATAAGTATAACAGAAGATAACTTGATTGTCAAGCTATTTAGGACTAAAATAAAGATATGAAATACTTTTTCATTTTAGGAAAAAATCCAAAACTTTCTGTTGCGGAGATTCGGGCTGTTGTGAAGAACGAATTGCAATTTGGTTCCACAACCACGATTGCGATAGTGGACTATGGAACCACCGAGCTTGATGCTTTAAATCTAATAAAACATTTAGGTGGAACTATTAAGATTGGAAAGATTTTAGGTGAGATAGAAAGCTTGAATGATTTAAGCGAGTTGGTTTTAGAAGAAATACCTCGAGATAAATCTAAAATTTATTTTGGCATTTCTAATTATGCAAATTTTTCTGCGCAAGATGTGAAACGCGTGGCAATGGAAATTAAGAAGATACTGAAAAAATCTGGTCCAACCAGATGGGTGACATCAAAAGAAAAGATTTTATCATCTGTAATAGTAGAAACCAATAAACTATTAATTCATGGCGCAGAAATTTGTTTATTCAAAAATGGAATGGTTGGAAAAACATTAGCCGTGCAGGAATTTGAAGAATTTGAAAAAAGAGATTTTGGAAAACCAGAGCGAGATATTTTGCGTGGAATGATTCCACCAAAACTTGCAAAGATTATGATAAATTTATCTGAAACAGACAAATCTGCAACGATTCTTGACCCATTTTGCGGAACTGGAACAATTTTAATTGAGGCAGCGGTTGCAGGATATAAAAATCTAATCGGTTCTGACTATGATTCAAAAGCAATAAACCAAGCAAGCAACAATATCCATTGGACACGTGAAAATTATGAACTTGAAAACACTGATGTTAATTTGTTTATTTCAAAAGCAGAAAATCTTTCAAAAAAATTATCTTCAAACTCCGTGGATGTAATCATTACCGAGCCATATCTCGGCCCCCTACTCAAAGGAAAAGAATCTAAAGAGCAAATTAAAAAAATCGTTAAAGAGTTAAATGAATTATATTTTAATTCGTTTAAAGAATGGAAAAAGATTTTAAGAAAGCGCGCAAAAGTTGTAATGATTTTTCCTGTTTTCAAAAATAATGAAGTTGATATTAAAAATGAACTAAAAAAAATTGGATACAAAAAATTAAATTACGAAAATCTAATTTACGAACGCCCAGGACAAAAAGTTAAAAGAAGGGTTGACATTTTCAAAAAAATGCGATAAATTTAAATCTCTCCCCGTGAGATATCACACGAAGGACGAAAGGGGGTGTGATATGACTTCTCTGAAATGTCCGAAAAATTGTGTTGGACATATTCATCGCTACAATAATGAAGTAATACACGGAATAAGTAGACACAACCCTCATTATAAGTGTATGATTTGTGGCTGGATTGGATTTGAAACTCAAAAAAATTGCCCGCACTGTGAAAAAAAGGGCGAAGTCAACACACTTGTTCTTAGTAAAGGTAGATATTATTGTCTTGCTTGCAACAAGATGGTGTTAACTCCTGTAGATAATACTAAATTAATAAAATCTCTTCCTATTGCTAATCCTTCTACTACCAAAACAGCTGTAAAAAACAAAAAGAAAATCCTTCGTCAGTGTCCGAGATGTGGAGATTTACTTTTCTCTTCTATCCATAAACCAACTGAAGAAGGTAAAAAGTATAGGACGCTTTGGGTGTGCAGAAGCAAAACGTGCGCTTGGCAGGGAATTAAAACAGAAAAGACGTGCAAACGTTGTCATCACAATCTTATTTTTGCAGACAATAAACTTCTTTGTGTTTATTGTAAAAATTGTCTATTTTCTATTAATGAATTAGAAAAAGCAAGACAACTTTATGGAGGTAAAAATAATGAAAGACCCTGAACGTAGTCGAAGGGTCTTTTTTAATAATCCTAAACGGATAAATTCACTTTGCTCGTTTAGGATTATTGACTTTTATTAAAAAATATGGTATATTTTAACAAAATCACGCCGCCGTGGTGGAATGGTAGACACGTTGGACTTAAAATCCAATGAGGGCAACTTCGTGACGGTTCGAATCCGTCCGGCGGCATTAAAAAACTTGAGATTATATCTCAAGTTTTTTAATTTTGATTTCTTCATACTATCTTAATTATATCAATTTTTTCTGTAATAATAAAAAATCAATAATAAACCAACTATTATCATCCCATCTGCTAAATTAAAAAAAGAGATATTTAAAAAATTAAAGGTATCAACTACATATCCATAATGGATTCTGTCAAAGATATTACTTACAGCGCCTAAAACCAAAAACAACAAAACCCAATGCGGTATTTTTTTTCTAATATCTTTTTTTATAAAAATTACTATTAAAACTAAAATCGCAATAGAAAAAATCACAATTAAAAAAACCGGAATTTTTAATCCAAATGCCGCGCCATAGTTTTTATAAAGTTCTAAAGATAAAATTTTTGGTATTAAAAATATCTCCGTTGTCTCGGAGATAAAAATTTTAAGCAACCTGTCAACCAAAAAAACAAAAACACTTATTATCAAAAAAACTTTTCGTAATTTCGTCATTTTTAGTAATTTCGTAGTATATTAACGTTCTTGTGTTAATGCTTTTTTGCACGCAACACATGCAGATGAAGCTGGACGAGCCAAAAGCCGTTTTGAATCAATCATTTTCTTGCAATACTTGCATTTACCATAAGTCCCTCTTTTAATTCTTCCTAATGATTTCTTAATATCTTGTAAAATCTTCTCCAAAGTCCGTTCAAGTGTAAGATTATCGCTATAAAGAGCGACTTCATTTGCGTTTTCATCTTCTTTGTCTCCTAATTGAGGAAATTTAGCATTAAAATCATCTTTATTGCGCGGATTTTGTTTAGCAAAAGCTTTTAATTTTTTTTCTACTTTCTCTTTTTCCTTTAAAAGTTTTTCTTCGAGTTGTTTTAATGTTTTCTTATCCATATATTTCAATTATAAAGATATTTCTATAATAAGTCAATAAAAAAAAGCGCGAGTGTGCACCTTTATTTTGTAAAAAAATATTAATAGGTGGCTCGCGCCATAAGCTCTGACTTGTTATGTAATCGCCCGCCCAAACTTACATCGAATTGTAAACTTAGGTGGGCGATCCTCATAAAATCCCGCCATAGCTTTAAAATGAACTTACCCCTCCACCATTCTTTGGTAGTTTACCTGACTTCAATAGAAATTAAAGTTATAATAGGCGCTACCACAAGGATATTATTTCCCAATGAAGGAAATATTTTGTTTTTGTTATGTTTTTTATTTTTGTTTTTGTCTCGACCGAAATCGAGAAGGTAATCGAGAATAGTAGAGAAGAGAGAAATACACTCATAAACAGCCCACAGCTACCATGAGTACACTTCACTCTATTTTTTAAAGAACTATTTTACCATCTACATATATTATACCATTTTTTTTTACATTAGTCAAGTAGAGACGAGGCATTGTCTCGTCTCTACTTTTAGCTTAAAATTTTTAATTACAGTTTTATTTGTGGATAAGTAAAAACGCGGATATCCGCGTTTTTACTAACAAAGTGCATAAATTGTGGATAAGTT
>JAYEKT010000074.1:0-9861 GCA_034716735.1 Patescibacteria group bacterium | reverse complement strand
TATAAAATATATTATTATAAGAATCGTCGCGATGCTCCTACTTTGCTTCTACTCTACTGTCACTGACTTAGCAAGATTGCGAGGTTTATCAACGTCTAAATTTTTTGCGACTGCAGTGTAATAAGCGAAAAGCTGAAGCGGAACTGTTGTAAGAAGCGGGGCTACTGCTTCAGGTGTTCGCGGAATATAGAAAATATCATCAACGTGTTGTTTGAGCTGTTCATCTCCTTCAGTTGCAATGGCTATAACTCTCCCATTTCGCGCGCGAACTTCTGATATATTTGAAATTGTTTTTTCATAAACAGTGTCTTTTGGGCAAATGAAAACCGAAGGAGTTTCTTTATCAACCAAAGCAATCGGACCATGCTTCATCTCCCCTGCCGCGTATCCCTCAGCATGAATATAAGTAATCTCTTTAAGTTTTAATGCTCCTTCTAAAGCAATTGGAAAATTAAATTTTCTTCCCATGAACAAAAAACTTTTTGCATCTTTATACTTTTCTGCGATTTCTTTAATTTCTCCCCTTCGAGATAAGATTCCTTCAATTTGCGCTGGTATCCTACTTATTGCTTCTGCCATTTTCTTTCCTGCTGACGCAGAAAGGTCGCGTATCCTGCCAAAATTCAAAGCCATAAGCGCAAGTGTCGTAATTTGTCCCATAAATGCTTTGGTTGATGCAACGCCAATCTCTGGACCAGCGTGGATAAAGATACCGCCGTCAGTTTCACGAGCGATTGTAGAGCTTACAACATTTGTAATTCCAAGAACCTTGTTTCCTTTTCTTTTCACTTCCCGAAGAGCGGCTAAAGTATCTGCTGTTTCTCCGGACTGACTGACGACAAAAACAAGTGTTGTCGGTGTAATCAAAATTCTTTTGTATCTAAATTCAGATGCGGTGCAGATGTCTACGGGTATGCCAGCAACTTCTTCTAACATATACTTACCAACAAATCCCGCATAATATGCTGTACCGCAGGCAACAAAAAGAATTCTATCAATCATCCGCAATTCATTGTCTGAAAGATTCAAACCACCGAAATGAGCTGAACCTTCATTAATTAAAAGCCGCCCGGCAGTAGTATTTCTCACAACTTGTGGCTGTTCAAAAATCTCTTTGAGCATATAATGCGCGAAATCACCTTTTTCAATATCGTCTGCGCTCCACTCTACTTCCTGCGGAGTGCGTTCAATAAATTTATTATCTAATGTAAGCGTAGTATAACCTTCACGAGAAATTCGTATCATTTCACCATCTTCTGGATAAACAATTTTATTAGTATAAGATAGGATTGCTGAAATATCTGAAGCAAGATAATATTCCTTTTCTCCGACTCCTAAAACCAACGGGCTTCCACGTCGCGCGGCAATGATTACATTTGGCTGGTCTGACGCGACCACAGCAATTCCATATGTCCCGCGCACGCTACGAAGCGCGCGACGCACTGCCTCGCCCAAATTTTCGTCATAAAATTTTTCAATAAGATGCGCCAAAACCTCTGAATCTGTGTCAGAAGCAAAAACATGACCTAAGGATATTAATGTTTTTCTAAGTTCGCTAAAATTTTCTATTATACCATTGTGTACTACTGCGATTTTTCCCTTGCAGTCAAAATGTGGATGCGCATTTCGCTCAGATGGCTCGCCATGCGTTGCCCAACGAGTATGCGCAATCCCCACTTGACCCTTAAGATTCATCACTTCAATTTTTTCTTTTAGGGCCGCGATTCTTCCTTTTGCTTTTGCCGTACTAATTCCACCTCCATTTACAATAGCAACGCCCGCAGAATCATATCCGCGGTATTCTAAACGCGAAAGCCCGTCCAAAAGAATTGGAAGGACCTCCTTTTTTCCAATATATCCGACTATGCCACACATAATTTATACTACAAAATTTATGAGTTTTCCTTTTACAAAAATTACTTTTTTAATTTCCTGTTTTTCAAGATGTTTTTTAATTTTTTCGCTTGATAGGGCTTTTTCTTTTGCATCTTCTTCAGAAATATCAGCAGATACTTTTATGGTGTCACGAAGTTTGCCATTGATTTGAATAATTAAATCTATCTTCTCATCTCTAACTAATTCTTTATCATATTCTGGCCATTTTTCTTTAAAAACAGATTTTTTGTTATCAAGATTTTCCCAAATCTCTTCTGCAAGATGTGGAGCAAAAGGCGCGAGAAGAATAACTAATTTTTTAAAAACATCTTCTGAAACTTTTTCTTTCCCCCGATCGGAGTCGAGAGCAAGCTTTACTAATTCATTTGTTAAAATCATCAAAGCTGATACTGCTGTGTTGAATTTTAATTCTTCAATATCTTCACCAACTTTTTTGATTGTTTTATGTAATAATTTTTCAACATCTTTTTCTGTATCAACATTTTCTGAAATTCTTTCTTGTAAACTCCAAACTTTATCAACAAATCTACGGCATCCCCCAAGACCTTGTGTGTCCCATTCTGCTGGTTGTTCAAATGGTCCGACAAACATTTCGTAGATTCTAAAAATGTCAGCGCCGCAATCATCAATGACTTCATCGGGATTTACAACATTGCCTTTTGATTTGCTCATTTTTTCACCGCCTTTTGCGAGAATTAATCCATGTGATGTTCTTTTTTTGTATGGTTCGCTTTTGCACTCTTTTGGAATAACACCAATATCAAATAAAAATTTATACCAAAATCTAGAATACAAAAGATGAAGTGTTGTGTGCTCCATTCCGCCATTATACCAGTCAACCGGAACCCAATATCTTAATTTTTTATCGTCTGCAAATGCTTCTTTATTTTTTGAATCAATATAGCGGAGAAAATACCAACTTGAACCAGCCCAGTTTGGCATTGTGTCAGTTTCACGTTTGCCATCACCTCCACATTTTGGACATTTTACATTTACAAAAGATTCAATTGACGCGAGTGGTGATTCACCTGTGTCTGTTGGTTCATAATGCTCTACTGACGGAAGAAGCACTGGTAAATCTTCTTCTGGCACTGGCACTTCACCACATTCTTCACAGTGGATTATTGGAATTGGCTCGCCCCAATATCTTTGCCGCGAAAAAACCCAATCACGAAGATGAAAATTTACTTGTTTGCGTCCGTATTCTTTCATTTCAACATAATCTGCCAATTTAATGCGCGCATCCTGCGAAGTTAATCCATCAAATTCTCCAGAATTTATCAAATACCCTTCATCAGTATAAACATCGTCGAGTTTTGCTTCTTGATGCGACAGCGCAATTACGTGCTTAATATCTATCCCATATTTTTTTGCAAAAACAAAATCTCTTTCATCATGCGCTGGTACCATCATTACCGCGCCTGTTCCATACTGCGCTAAAACATAATCAGCAATCCAAATTGGAATTTTTTCTCCTGTCATTGGATTAGTTGCCGACGCGCCAATTAAAACACCAGTCACTTCTTTTTCTACGATAGTTCGTTCAATATCAGTTTTCTTTTTGCATTTTTCAACATATTCTTTGACTTCATCTAAATAATCATCATTAACTAATTTCATTACTAAAGGATGTTCTGGCGAAAGAACCATTGCGGTTACGCCAAAGATTGTGTCAATACGGGTTGTAAAAACTGGGATATCATATTCTTCAGAATTAAAATTAATTTCTACTCCCTCTGATTTACCTATCCAATTTTTTTGTTGAATTTTTATACGCTCTGAATAGTCAACTTTATCTAAATCTTTATCTAATTTGTCTGCATATTCTGTGATGCGAAGCATCCATTGTTCTTTATCGCGTTTTTCTACTTCTCCACCACATCTCTCGCATTTACCATCCACCACTTCTTCATTTGCTAATCCAATTTTACATGAAAGACACCAGTTGATTGGCATTGTTGTTTTGTATGCCAAATCATTTTTGAAAAATTGTAAAAATATCCATTGTGTCCATTTGTAATAATCCGAATCTGTGGTATTTACTACCCTATCCCAATCAAAAGAAAGTCCTAAAGATTTCATTTGCTTGGTAAAGTTTGCAATGTTTTTCTTTGTTGCATCTACTGGAGAAATTTTATGCTTTATTGCATAATTTTCTGTTGGTAAACCAAACGCGTCAAATCCAATCGGAAATAAAACATTATATCCTTCCATTCTCCTTTTTCTAGAGATGATATCAAACGCAGTATATGGCCGAACATGACCAACATGAAGCCCGTCGCCTGATGGATAAGGAAATTCAACAAGACAATAAAACTTTTCCTTATCAGAAAAATCTTCGGCCTTAAACGGCTTTTCCTCTTCCCACTTTTTCTGCCACTTTTTCTCTATTTGTTTGTGATTGTATGGTTGCATATTTTTTCTGTCATCCCTGCGAAGGCAGGGATCCATAACTCAACATGTGGATTCCCGCCTTCGCGGGAATGACAACTAACTACTTATAATCTTAGCGAATTAAGCTAAAATAATCAAATTTAAATGGGCAAATTCAATTTGCCCATTTAGGAAATAAAAAAATAAATCTGAAATTATTTACACTTTCCCCAATCAAATGGAACTGCTTGGGTTATGTCTTTACCTTCTAGTTTTAAAATATATCTGTGTGCCATTAATGCTGCGATTGCGCCTTCGCCTGCGGCAATACCGATTTGTTTGAATAAAACATCAGAAACATCCCCTGCCGCAAAGATTCCTGGTGTTGATGTCTCGCAATTCTTATTTGTAATAATCTGGTTTTTTCCATCTAACTTCACAGTATCTTTAACCCAACCAGTTTTTGGCATAAGCCCTACTTCTATAAAGATTCCATCTGTTTTTTTAGACGAGGCATGCCTCGTCTCTACATTTTCTATAACAACTTCCTGCACCACATCTTTCCCGCGGATTTCTTTAACAACAGAGTTTAGGACAGGTTCTATATTTTTTGCATCTTCTATCTGACAAACTAATTCTGCTTCAGCGCGAAAACTTGCGCGACGATGAACTATATAAACTTTTTTTGCAATCTTTGATAAAACAAGCGCTCCATCAATTGCAGAATTTCCTCCACCAACAACAGCAACGGTTTTATCTTTAAAAAAAGGCGCGTCGCAAGTCGCGCAATAAGAAACGCCTTTACCAACAAATTCTTTTTCGCCAGGCACACTTAAATCGCGCGGAGTAAGCCCAAAAGCCAAAATTACTGACTTTGCTTCGTATTTTCCAATTGATGTTTTTACAACAAATTTTTTTGCTTTTTTTTCAACTCCCAAGGCCTCTTCTAATTTAAATTCTGACCCAAATCCTTCGGCTTGTTCTTTCATTTCCATAGAAATATCCATACCTGAAATAGCTTTTATCCCAGGATAATTTTCTACTCTTTTTGCCTGAGCTGCTTGTCCTCCGACATTTTTGGCAATCACCAATGTCTTAAGCATGCGACGGCTTGTATACAAAGCGGCAGCAAGCCCTGCAGGACCTGCGCCGATTACGATTATATCGTACATAAAAAAATATTAAATCAATTTGTCTATAATTTTTTTAAGTTCTTCTTTTGCTTGTAAACCAATTAGTTGTTTTTTTATTTTCCCGCCTTTGAAAATCAAAATAGTTGGAATACTCATTACTTTAAATTTCATTGCGGTTTTTGAATTTTTATCAATATCTAATTTTAAAATCTTAACTTTCTTTTTCTTATACTCATCTGCAAGCTCTTTAATTACAGGCGCGAGCATTGTGCACGGTCCACACCAAGATGCCCAAAAATCTACTAAGACCAAATCCTTAGATTCTAATACTTCTTTCTCAAAATTTTTGTCAGTTATAACCATAGTGTTTGTATTATATCACAACGCAAGTTTTCTTTCTTTCACCTCTTCTGTGTACAACTCTAATTTGTCGCCTTCTTCTATTATATCCTGAGTTTGTATATTTAGTCCACACTCGCTTCCAGACGGCGCTTCTTTCACTTCACGTTTTCCCATTTGAACTTGCGCGACTTTTCCGCTTCCAATTTCTTTATTATCTCTTTTAATTCTTATCATAAGTTCAGGGGTAATTTTTCCATCAACAACTAACCCGCCAATAATAACTTGATTTTTTTCTACTTTGAAAATAGCAAGGACATTAAGTTTGGCCACTTCAATTATATGACGCTCTGGCGCCAAAAGTTTTTCCATTTCTAATTTTAAATTATCTAATAAATCATAAATAACCTTATACAATCTCACTTCTACTCCCTTGTCACGCGCTAATTCTGCGGCCTGCGGAGTGATATTAACATTAAAACCATAAACAATGGCTCCGCCAGTGACCACGCCTTTTTCAGTAGAGATGGCGCTTAATACATCTGTATCAGTGATATTTCCCAAACCCTTTGAAATAATTTTTACCCCAACATCAGGATGCGCAAATTTATCAACAGAACCAATAAGCGCTTCTAAAGAACCGAGCATGTCTGTTTTTAAAATCAAATTAACCATTTGCTTTTCAGTTTCTTCTTCTTTCTGAACAATCTGAGACATTTCCATCATGATTTTTTTACCTTTGACTTTTTTAAATTTTAAATCCTTGGTGTTTTCAGGAACCTCTAAAATATCGCCAACTTGCGGAGCAACTTTAAATCCTAAAATTTTAACAGGCATACCTGGCAATGCTTTGTTTACATTTTTCCCATTCCAATCTTTCATTGCGCGCGCTCTGCCATAAAGCGCGTCGCCAACACTAAGATTGTCATTTATTTTAAGGGTGCCATTTTGAACCAAAACAGTTGCAACAGCCCCTTCTCCTTTATCTATATGCGATTCAATGATTGTGCCGATTGCTGGGCTGTCTGGATTAGCAGCGATTTTTTCTTTTTCCATATCTGCGACAAGAAGAACCATATCAAGCAAATCATCAATATTACGTCCCTCTTTTGCGGAAATTGGAACACAAACTGTTTTACCACCCCAATCTTCTGGAACAAGTCCAAGGTCTGATAATCCTGACTTAACTCTATCAATATCAACGCCTTCTCTATCAATTTTATTAATTGCAACGACAAAAGGAATTTTTGCCGCCTGCACTATTTTAATAACCTCAACTGTCTGTGGCTGCACGCCGTCATCAGCAGCAACAACAATAATTGCAATGTCTGCAACACGCGCGCCACGTGAACGCATTACTGTAAACGCTTCATGACCTGGAGTATCTATAAATGTAATTTTTTTACCTTTTTCTTCGGCCTGATAAGCCCCAATGTGTTGCGTAATACCGCCTGCTTCACCTTCAATGATATTGGTTTTTCGAATTTGATCTAAAAGTTTTGTTTTGCCATGGTCAACATGCCCCATTACAACAACCACAGGCGGACGAAATTTACCAGTTTTTGCTTCTTTTTTCAATAATTCTTGTAATCTTTCCTGCGCTGATAATTTTTCATCAGATTCTTCTGTTTTTTCTACTTTTTCTACTTTAAAATCTAAATCTTCAGCAACAATAACCGCAGATTCATAATCAATTCTCTCATTTTGAGATGCTAATATGCCATTTTTCATTAATTCTTTGATTACTTCAGTTATAGGCATGCTTAAAAGGTCTGCAAATTCTCGAACAGTAATAACGGCTGGTATTTTGATTACTTTTTTACCCTCTTCAGGCACAATCTCTTTCTCTTCTTTTATTTCTGGTTCTGCTTCTTCTTTTTGTATCTTTTCGTAGTCCCTTTTAATCTGACCCCAGTTATTAATAATTTTATGCGCTGTGCGGTCATCAATTTTAACTGCTCTCATTCCAATATCAAAACCAACCCTTGGGAGCATCTCCCGAAGTTCAGCCAATGGAATATGTAATTTTCTAGCTAATTCTGCAATGTTCATACGAATATTATCTTATAATAAATTTGGACAAAAGTAAACCCCTGACCTCAAGTCAGGGGTTAAATAAACCTCCTATATATTCAAACGCGAAATAAATCGCGCGATTAATTTTGCCAAAGCATAGCTTGGTGGAAACAGTTCCTCTTTAAATCTTGAATCAAACTCTTCTGGGTTCACAATACTAATCGGTTTTCTTGTTGGGCAAAATCCAACAAAATCTGCTCCAACGATATTGATTTTAGATAGTATTTCTTTCCACATATACAAAATTTCACCATAAGTCATTCCGCCTGGCTCGGGAACAGTGGCAAAAGCGCCAATAGTGCTGGGATCAAGAAAACTAATATCAAAACTAACATAAACTTTATGCTTCCCAATACAATGAGTAATTCTATTTATCGCTGTATTAAGATGCCAAAGCGGGCGTAACTGGTCCTCCATTCTAAGCATATCAATTTTATCGCTATTCTGACGAACAAATTTCATTTCTTCTTTATTAAAACCTCTACCGCCAACAGAAATAATCCGCTCTGCCGAGGAAAAAAGATGACGCATAACCGTTCTGGAATTATAACCTGGATTATAGCCCGCTGACCTGCTTACCGCCTTACGCGCATCCAAATAAGAATCAAAATGCAAAATAATCAATTTGCCAAATACTCTGTTTAATCCATTAAAAACTGGGACTGTAACATTTTGATCTCCGCCTAAAACAATTGGAATTTTGCCACACATGGCAATATTTTTAACACAATTTTCCATCCATTGGTCTTTGGCTTCTCCGAGTGACGCATTGTGAGGCAAACAACCAAATTCATCAAACTTGCGCTCCTTTAAATCCAATGTAACAACTCCTATACTTTGTAATCTTTCACATCTCTTTAGGTCGCGTTCCAAATCATCTTTATTATCCTTACAAGGCATCCCGCCAGTAGTCATAAAACTTTCATCAAAATCTTCAAATTCACTATGACAACTCGCTTGAAGAATTGACATGGGCGCATACCTTGTCAATGGGGTATCATTATCAAAGTCACCAGCAGGAATAACTACAACTATAGATTCATCAAAATTACAAGGTAGAGCGCAAAAACCTCTTTTGCCAAGAGTTTGCATTTCGTCCCCCTTTCTCTTTATTTTTATTTTTTAAAAGAACCGCCTTGTTTATATATCTTACAACAAAATAAAAATAAATACTAATCCAAAAGACCCCCGAATTTTTTCAAGGGTCTTTTTCAATTCTTGTAATGTCTGTTTATAATCCTTTGTCTGTGTTGATATTTGGTGATGCGGCTATTATTACTGTCTTATCAAAATCAGCGGCTACTGTTACATCGTCTCCAATTGTGTAACTAAAGAAGAATGCGTCTGGTAAATCATCAATAAACTGATTCCATGTTGAACCGTGAAGAGCTGACGCTACTGACTCACTCTGGACCCAACGAAGCAATCCATCTTTACCAACTGCATAAACCTTTGGATCACTGGTAATTTTTACCATTCTAACACCTGGTTTGTAAGTTACATTGCCTCCGATTGTGTAGCTGGCAAGGTCATCTGCGTCAATAATCTTTACGCTTGAAAAATCATCATACCAAGTATAATAAATCTTTGAATTCGGAAAAACATATCTTTTTCCATCTTCGCCAAGATAATATACTGCTGTGCAAGTTGATGCGTTAGTTCCGTCGCATACCAACTTCACCAAATCTCCTGAACCAAATTCCTTTTCACCTACTATCATAAAGAGAGTAAAGTGATCAATGTCAACTGAAATAGAATTTGTGAAAGGATTTACTAATCCACCTGCTAAAATCCAATCAGATAAAGTTTCACTCCAGTAATAAACCTTTAAGGTTGATTCTCTTAGTCCTTTTATCTGCTCGTCTGTGTATTCAAATGTCAATGTAACATCCTCTTCAAAAGTTTCTACTTCTGCGCTGTCTACTGTTGCTGAAAAATCAAATGCCTGATTTCCCACAACGCCCAGCCCTAAGGCAGGAGCTGTATAATCTTCTGTTGGTTCAATTATAATTGTAACATCGCCAGTTACTGCGCCGCCAGGAAT
>JAYEKT010000073.1:4560-10065 GCA_034716735.1 Patescibacteria group bacterium | reverse complement strand
CATACGCAACATAAAACCTGAAATAATTTCTCTTAAAAACTTCTGTCCAATCACTGAAGATTTTATGCGCAAACTCATTTTCCCAAGCATTGTCATACATCATTGATGTAAAAAACCTATCCAAAATGTGCCATTTTTCTATAGGTCTGCCTTGAACAAAATCACGATAAGCCGCCCATGCAACCATCATCTGCAAAAATTCTTCAGAGGCAATTGCGTAGGACACGCTGTATTTTTTTGCTAATTTAAGTTCTCTTTTCTGTCTTTCTCTCAACTTATCAATACCTTTGCAAAAAAAATATACTAAAGCGGGGTATCCAATTACGAAAATCAGAAGTGTTACCAAAATAGTTCCTGTGAATATGTTCATGACGTCTCCTCCTCCCTTTCTTTTTTTTTATTTTTTAAAGACCTAATTACTTAACTACTAATTACCACCATACGACTAATTTGTCAAGCAGAAAATTCTGCGTTATGATGGGGGTGTATGTCAAAACCTAAATTCGTAATTATAGACGGAAATGCGATTTTACACCGCGCGTTTCATGCCCTTCCTCAATTAAAAACACGAGAAGGTGTTGTTGTAAATGCTGTTTATGGTTTTGCGTCGCTTATTATGAAAATCTTGCGCGAGATTGAGCCAGAATATATTGCTGTTCCTTTTGATAGAAAAGAAAAAACATTTCGCCATCAAATGTATAAAGAATACAAAGCAAAAAGACCAAAAGCTCCGCAAGAACTTTATGATCAAATCCCAATTATCAAAGATATGCTTCATGTCTTTAAAATCAAAACATACGAAAAAGCAGGGTTTGAAGCAGATGATATTATCGCCACGCTTGCAAAAACAAAAACAGACACCAAAAACATAATCTTGACTGGCGATAAAGATACTTTGCAATTAGTAGATGATGACACTGTGGTCTATGCTTTAAAAGGCGGGGTCAAAGATGTGATTATTTATGATGAAGAAAAGGTAAAAGAACGGTATGAATTATCACCCGACCAGTTGGTGGATTACAAAGCGCTTCGTGGAGATCCATCTGACAATATCCCAGGAGTTAGGGGAATTGGCAAAAAAACCGCAACAGAACTTTTGAAAAAATTTGGCACAGTGGAACAGCTTTACAAAGAACTTGTCAAAGAAACACTAAAAACAAAAGACATAAGAGAAAAAACTAAAAAATTATTATTAAGCGCTAAACCCGAAGCTTTTGAAAGCAAAGAGCTTGTAACATTAATTGATAATGTTCCTGTTGATTTTTATTTAAAAGATTGCAAGAACGAACCATTGGATAAAGAAAAAATAAAAGAATTATTTATGGGGTTGGGATTTGCGTCTTTGGTAAAAAGATTGGAAGAAGGTGTGAAGACAAAGAGTATACAGAGAAAGTTACTGTGACACCTTTGTCATTCCCGCAGAGGCGGGAATCCACAAAGTAAAATTATATATTATAAATGGATCCCTGCCTTCGCAGGGATGACAATATGAAGAATCAAAAGAAAATTTTACTCGCGGCGTATTTATTAAATCCAGGACAACGGAATTACGATGTCTTAAAATTAGATTTTAAAAAATTGCAAAAAGAATTAAAATCCACGGGTTTAATTGAACTTTTTGAAAAAGTTGAGGTTCCTTTGGTTTCTGTTTTGGCAGACATGGAAAAGATTGGTATTAAAATTGATGTTAAACATCTTGAAAAAATGTCTGGTGAATTTGAAAAAGATTTAAAAAAATTAACAAAGCAAATTCATAAATTGGCTGGCGAAGAATTCAACATCAAATCACCACTACAACTTAAAAAAATCTTATTTGAAAAACTTGCTATTTCAGCGCGTGGTGTGCGAAAAACTTTTAAGACAGGCGCGCTTTCAACATCTGCGCGCGAACTTGTTAAACTTCAGGGTATTCACCCAATAATAAAATTGATTATAAAATATCGTGAATTGCAAAAACTAAAATCAACTTATATTGATGCTTTGCCAAAATTAGTTGATTCAAAAACTGGACGAGTTCACACAAATTTCAATCAAACCGTCACAGCAACTGGTCGGCTTTCATCTTCAAGTCCAAATTTACAAAACATTCCAATTCGCAGTGAGTATGGCAAAGAAATCAGAAAAGCATTTGTTGCAGACCGCGGAAAAGTTTTTCTTGCTTTTGATTATTCACAAATTGAACTTCGTATTGTCGCGCACATGGCAGATGATAAAAAAATGATTGAAGCATTTAATGCAGGCGCTGACATTCATACCCGCACAGCTGCGGAAGTTTGGAAAGTTGAGCCGGAAAAAGTAACAAAGAATATGCGTCGCGCTGCTAAAGCAATTAATTTTGGCATTACTTATGGAATGGGCGCGCGGGCATTGGCAGAAGCTGGCGGAATGTCAGTTCAAGAAGCGCATGAATTTATTGGAAGATATTTTTCTTTGCATCAAGGCATTAAAAATTATATAGACGAAACCAAAGCATTGGCTCGTTCTATGGGTTATGTTGAAACAATGTTTGGCCGTCGCCGTTATCTGCTGGGGATTACATCAATGATTCCACCAGAACGAGCGTCAGCAGAAAGAATGGCAACGAACCATCCTATCCAAGGCACTGCTGCGGATATAATTAAGATGGCAATGATAAAAATCCATAAAGATGTTAAGCATCCAATGCTTTTACAAGTCCATGATGAATTAGTTTTTGAGGTGACGAAAAAAGATATCAAAAACGCAACAAAACAAATTAAAGAAATAATGGAAAATGTGGTAAAGTTAAAAGTGCCAATTTTGGTTGATGTTTCAGAAGGTAAAAACTGGGGAGAAGTATAACAAAATTCCTAATTCCTAATAAAATTTCAAATGTCCAATTCCAAAAAAAATAGAAATTAGATATTCTATGATAATCCTTCTTTATGGCGATGACTCTTACCGAGCCCGCCAAAAACTAAACCAATTAATTATTGCTTTTAGGGATAAACACGATCCGAGTAATTTGAATTTATCTAAAATAGATGGCTCTAAGATAACTTTTGAAGAACTCTCTAAACACTTCTCCTCTATTCCCTTTCTCGCAAAAAAAAGAATGGTGGTAGTTGAAAATTTTTTGGGTAAAAAATTAGAAAACCCAAAAGAAATAATTGAATATCTATTACACGTTCAAGATTCTATTATTGTATTTTTTGAAACAAAA
Organism: Patescibacteria group bacterium; assembly: GCA_034716735.1. Lineage (GTDB taxonomy): Bacteria > Patescibacteriota > Patescibacteriia > DYHP01 > DYHP01 > JAYEKT01. The sequence continues at coordinate 6,884 of JAYEKT010000073.1, read as the reverse complement.
GATTTAAAGAAAAATGCGTTTGTAAAAAGTTTATCTCGCAAAAAGAAAGGTGAAATCCATATTTATGATTATCCTCTACTTCGTGGGTATGGTTTGAAGCAGTGGATTTGTGACGAGGTAAAAAATCTCAGTGTAGATATTCAACCTGTAGCCGTTGAAATCTTAATCCAAAATATCGGCAGTGATTTGTGGCGAATGAGCAATGAATTACAAAAACTTTCTGCTTACTGTCTTGGCAGAAACATGATTACAAGCAAGGATGTTCAGCTAATGATTTCAAATAAATTAGAAGATAATATCTTCAAACTAACAGATGCGCTTGGAGACAAAAACACAAAAACATCTCTGCGAATTTTTCGCGACATGCTGGAATTAGAATCAGACAAAGACCAATATATTTTAACAATGTTAGTTCGGCAGTTTAGAATTTTGCTTGAAACAAAAAGTTTTTTAGATGAGAAGAAAAATGCAACGCGCGATGATGTTGCAAAAAAATTCAAACTCCATCCGTTTGTCGCGTCAAAATCATTAGTGCAAGCAAAAAAATTTGAATTAGATGAACTCAAAAAAATCTACGCAAAAATCTTAGAATTTGAAAACAAACAAAAAACAGGTTTCATAAAACCTGCCTTGATGTTTGACTTACTGGCGATGAAATTAAGCTAAAACAATTACTGTATATTACTGTATATTACTGTATGTGCAGTTGTGTATAACCTAAACCGACAATCCTAATTGTCCTTTTTCTGTTTGTCTTATCTGTTTAGCACTATCTTTGTCGCCCTCTATAAATCTTTCGTGTAACGCATAATACGCTTTAGGTGATTTTTGAGGCCTTGCTGGATATCTTTGAACTACTTCTTTGTCAAGTAAATAATTTAATTTTTCATTAAATGCGCCTTTTGTTTTCCCGAGTCCTTTTTCTAAATCACCTAATCGTACCTTCTCTTCTTTTTCTATTATCCGCAACATTCTCTTTTGATCCTTGTCTAAGGATAATTCCGTCCAAACCTTATCGGGAATAAAAAAGGTCTGTGCAACATCTTCCATCGTATTGATTTCCAGAATAACTCCAAAACTGCCATATCCCTCTTTGAATTTATGTAAATATCCCTCTCTTTTTGCAGAAGATTGGATCTTTTGTAGTCCATTTCCCCTTCTATCCATATAACCAGCGCCCAAAACAGCATCTGCAATAACCTCATTACGTGTTCTTGGCGCAAAATAACCTGTCAAAATAGTTTCTAAACTTAAAGGTGGCACAATCCCCCCTGGGTTAAACACAATAAATTTATTCTTCCGGATGTTAATTGTGATTGCAACCGATGTATCACCGTAATCACGATGTACTAAAGCATTAACAACTATTTCTCTTAATATCTCTAGACTAAATTGCAAATCTTCAACTCTTTTAAATCCTATTATCTTAGCTATTGTCGGCATATTCCTCTTAGCGAAGATTTCAAATGATTCAATTTGATCTAAAATAGTACCGCCAATATTTCCCATATCATCCCATCCTTTATTATCATCCACAAATTTGACATCTGCCTTGATTACGGCCTGTGGAAAAAACCTCTGTGGGCTTTTTCCGAAAAGCAAAATACCAGCAATGGTCGGTATTTTATCTTTTGTTATAATGCCTATATTATTCAAAATCCTTAGATCATCTTCTGAGGAGGCTTCGTCTAGTAGTCTCATGCCTTCTACATAAACACCCGCTTTGTCTAAATCTATATCCTCCATCCTAGCGCCTTCAACTGGCGTCCTATCATAAGAAAAAGGGCTTCTGTCTCTATACATTTTGGCTATTTCCTCTTCTGATGCTGTAAAATTATTAGATCCTCGTCGAACGAGAACCTCATCTTTAAAACGATAGGGAGGTTTTCGTCCTTTTGGACAATGAATTATCAAAACAACTTTGCCAGAAACTTCTAAAAATTCGCACTCGCAAGATTCGTCCAAGTTACAATTGTGTTGTGTTTGACTGTTAAAATTAGATTCTGTTAATTGAGGACTCGCTAACCCTACAATTACCCGTTTTTTACCGTCTTCAGACACCCCAAAAATTATCTTGCCTCCCCGAGTATTATAAAAAGCAACTGTCGTCTTGGCAGATCGATTTTTTTCTTCTAGTTCCGTTTCTCTTTTTATATCCTGCCTAAATTCCAAATCTTTATTTTCAAAATTATTAAGAATTTTATTGAATTCTTCTTGTGTCATATTATGTTTGTCAATTGATTACTATCTTACTTTAATTCTCTGTAAACTTCAATTGTTATCCTCGGGCTTGACCCAGGGATCCAAATTCTCAACACGCAGGT
>JAYEKT010000073.1:0-4460 GCA_034716735.1 Patescibacteria group bacterium | reverse complement strand
TCAACACGCAGGTTCATCCGCGTGTTGGAAGTGTTTAGAAATAAGGCAGATTTCCTACGGCCGTAGGAAATCTGCCTTAAAATAAAACCCCCATCCCCGTTCCGACTTGTCGGAATTAGGGAATTGGGGGGTACTCTCTATTAAATGGTTGCTTCTCAAATTTAACAGGGTAAATTTTATTCAGAACTTAGATGGTAGAAATGATAACCCTTATAAATAACCAAGCCATCAAACAATTCCAGTCGTCCTGTTTTTTTGATTTCTCTTATTGCATTCTCAACAAATGCTCCAAAAATTAATTTAATGTCTTTACTGTCTACTGCCACACTGTTCACTATAGAACTTTCAAAAATCTCATCCCACGTTTTACATTTCTTGAAATATGCATCTTTTTTAAACCTATCTGTCGTTTTTCCTAATGGCAAAAGACGCAAACCAAGCAAAATCCAATTTCGTGTGGAATCTTTTGTAACTTCACTATGAACCATTGATAGAAGAGTTAGCCAGTTATTCACTAATTGGGATTTTATAACACCAACATTTTTTTCAATCTCTTCTACCATTTCTTCAGGTGTGGGTTTAAAGAATTCTGGAAGATTGCCATATGTTTTTCCAACACACTTCTTAATCCTAAGGACTTTTATTATTTCTTTGCGCGCTTCTCTTTCTGCATCTGAACATCCCTCTAACAATAATCTTTCATATTCTTCTGGATCATCACAATCTTTGATAATGGGCTCGTCAGCCATATCTTCTTCCATCTTTTCAAAATATTTTGTCGCTAGTTCTACACAAAGTTCATGTGGAACAAGTTCTGTGAGTTTTTGCCTTTTTTTCCCATCTCCGTCAACCTGCTCCTGCGTGCGAGTTTTCATCTTTCTCCTCCCTCCGAGCTGGTTTTTTTGTCCAGCCGTTTTTTGTTTTTTTTACAAACTACTTAAATGGCTCGTCGGTCAAAAATCTTTCTGGATCAATGTTATTATCTTCCATAAAATGAACAAGTTCTCGCACCATATCATGAAACTTCATTAACACATCAGCTTTGCTTTCGGGATTGGCAAAAACATCAATATCATTAATGTTTGCTACAACTGTCACACCTTCTTCTTTTGCTTTTTTTACCATCTTTTCCATTGCTCTTTCTTTCAAAACTCCGGCGGGAAATTCCATTCTCAATGGTTCCATTTTTTTCTCCTCCGTTAGAACCCTGAGCTTGTCAAAGGGTCCCCTTTTATTTTTTTGTAAAAAATCTGTTTTAAACAAATTACCACGAATCTCTATATTTGCCAACCCCGCTTAGAAGTAGGACACAAACGCGTGTCCGCGACTTCTAACGGGGTCAATATCAAACAGCGATGTTTACTAACGGTGAGATTGTAATCACGTAGGAATAAGACACTGTCTTATTCTTGAACAGGGCGATGCCCTGTTCCTACATTTTTCCATTTTTGCTTTTATTTTGTCTCTCCCTCTTGGATTAAATGGGCGGGGTTCTCTTGCTTTGAAATTCTCACTATCTACCTTCTCTCCAATAATTTTAAGCATATCCTCTCTTTTTAAATCTTTATTTCGCATATTTTCAATAAACCATTCTTTTCCTTTTGGATTTTTAAAAGGATATTTATATCCTCCTTCCGAACTTTATCATAAAAAAATAAAATTGTCTATAAAAATAAATGCGTAAAATCATTTTACGCATTTATTTTTTCTTAGATTCCTGCCTTCGCAGGAATGACAATAATAATTTTATTCTTCGTCTTCGTTTTCATCGCCTTCATTACTCTCGTCTTGCTCGCACACACACTCACACCCTTCCATTCCCTTGTGATACCCTTTCATAAATCCTTTTCCAAATGCCTTGCCGTGTCCCCGCAAAGGAAAAATATCCAATTCTTTTAGCATCTCTCTTTTTTCTTCTTTGTTTGCGTTTTGCCACTCCTCTAAATTTTTTATATTTTCCATGGCAGCCATTGCTTCTTCTTTTTGAAGTTTTCTTTCTTCTGGAGTCATCTCTTTAAATTCTGCCATTTTTGCCTTGATTGTTTCTCTCCAACTATCATTCTCATCAGATGCTTCTACTGCTATAACGCCAGCAGTAAGAACTAAACTTAAAATTGAAATTCCGATGATAATTTTTCTCATAGCTTTAAAAATATAGAAATACGAGAATATAAAAATAAAATAAATTTTTATATGTTTTTATATTTTTAGAATTTTATGTTTTTAATAAGAAGGCCTCTACTTATTAATACGCAAATTATTATTTTTTCTTTCATTTATTTGTTCATTTTCTATTTGTACATCTTTTTGTAAAAATAATTGCTTATCTTTTATTCTTTGTATAAGATTTTTGCGTTTCTTTAAAAAGGGTCTAATATCATTAGCGTCAAAATTTTCATCATTTATTTTTTCTCCTAAAATTTTAAGGTGTTCCCCTTTTTTAAAATTAAAATTTTCTTTGCGTAATTTATTTTTAATAACCCATATCTTGCCTTCAAAATTTTTAATATGGAGATTTTCTTCATTTACTTTTTCAACAACACCTCTTAATAATCCTTTTTCCGGCTGATCCCAAACCTTAGCTCTTAAATCAAGATGATTTCTATAAATTGGCACTTTTTCTGAAACAACATTTTCAATTGCCTGACCAAGTCCGACGTTATAAAACATAGTTCCAAAAACTACACTAATTAAAGCAACGCCTAATACAATAACATAAGATGGGTATTTGTATCCCCTTTTTGTTTGCTTAAAATTGAAATAAATTACAACAGAAAAAATTATTAAAAATATAATCCAAAAATAAGGAAGTGTTATTAAGATAAATTTCGCCAAACTATTTGTTATTTGGCTGCTAATATCCCAGTCGTTGTTTCTGACTATATAAATGATAACTGCAACAGACATGCTGCCAATAATCAAAAACAAGATTCCACTTGCCCAAACCAAATAATTTTTTAATAAAAATTTCCATCTTGATTTTGGCGCTATTCTTGTTTCTTTGATTTTTTCTAAAATTTTATCGCTCAACATATTCTTGTTTGTCTAATTCTTTTTTAAAATCTTTTTTCGCCCTGCTTAACATCGTCGCAACTGTTCCCATTGGTTTTTTTAAAATATCAGAAATTTCTTTGTAATCTTTTTCTTCTAAAAACCTCAGCGCCAACACCTCGCTATACCTATTGTTCATTTTTTCTAATATCTTATCTATATTATCTCTTAAATATATCAATTCAATATCTTTTTCTATGTTAAAATCACTTGCGATGTTTTCTAAAATTTCTTCATTAAAATTTGTTATCTGAAATTTAGAATGTATTTTTCTAAAATTGCTTATCACCTGATTTCTCGTTATGCGATAAATCCATGAAGAAAATTTTAACTTACTATCAAAATCATTTAAATTTAAATAAACTTTTATGAAAACTTCTTGTAGTAAATCCTCTGCTTCTTCTTTATTTATATTGGAAATTCTAAGGACATAGTTCAACAGCTTGCCTTCGTATCTATTCATCAAATACAAAAAATGATTTTGATTCTCTAGAGTCAAAACCACGAGTTCCTCGTCTGTTTTTTCTAAAAAATCAGACATAGAATGCCTATCTATTAATACGCAAAAAGATTATCATTTCTTTCACTCTCCTAACTTTTTGCCAAAACACTTATCCGAAGCGCTTTGCTCTTGTGGCAAAAAGTTGGGAGGGTGAATTGACAGTAGCACAAAAAGAGTAGATTTTCAATGACTAAATCAAAAAATCCCGAATTTCGGGATTTTTTAGTGAGGACTATTTTTTGCAATCAAAATAACTTTTCTAACATCTTCTCCAGATATTTTTTAAATCTTAGTTGCTCTTTGATACTGTTATAGGTTTCTATTGCAATGATTTTTCCAAAGACGAATTTTGGCAAGGTTTTTAGATAATCAAAATCTTTTAGAGATGTTATTGTGTGTTTATCTTTTTTCTTTTTCCAGTCATATCCATTTAAATGGTTGCAGACAAAAAGCTTGTGTAAATTCTTTCTCTCCATCACATAATCAAAATCTTTTGTATCTCTTTCGCGAGATGCCATAAAATGAGATAAGTCAATACAAAATCCCCCAATTTTTTTTACTTTCATTGCATGCGGAACAAAATCATCATAATTCATTTCTAAATATAATTTTTTATAAATCCCCTTCCACTTTTCCAAATTTTTAAAACACTCTTCATGGATATTAAAGTGATTTGTCCAGACCTGTCTAGACAAATAGACAAATTCTTCCTTTTCCATATCATGCCGCGCATGACAAAAAGGAATCTTTTTAATACACGATTTTTCAATTGCTTTATATATTTTCTCTCTTTCTGGTCTTTCATACCATTCCAAAAACAACGCAACTTCATCAAGTTTGTATTTTTCTATCTCTTTTAATTTATCCTGCCAATCTTTTGTGTTTTTGCCAGTAATACTGACGAGTA
>JAYEKT010000072.1:0-2354 GCA_034716735.1 Patescibacteria group bacterium | reverse complement strand
TAGAAGACGCCAAAGAAAGAAAATATCTTAGAGATGAATTGCGACGTCTTAAAAATCAGAGATTTTTAAAAGAAAGAAAAAGAGGAGAGCGATTAGAATTATGTCTTACTGAAAAAGGCAGAAAAGCCGCGTTGAGACATCAGATTTTAAATTGTGACACAATCTTAAAAGATAAATTTTATGTGGTAGTTTTTGATATTCCGGAAAGGGAACGTAGCACAAGAGATTTTTTTCGTAAATTTCTTAAAGAAGCAGGTTTTGTATACTTACAGCAGAGTGTCTGGGTTACACAAAAAGAAATACTAAATTCCCTTACAGAATTGATAAGTGATGCAAAAGCAGAGAAGTGGATAAAGATAATTACTGCAAGTGCTATTAGTAATTTTTTGAGTAAACCTGAACAATAACAAAATAGTAAAGCAACAACGCAATTGACCTATAAATAGACACGGCCGTGTTTATTTATAGGTCAATTTGTATTTATTTTTTGCAAGGTTTTTGGTAGTGGGAGTACCTAATTTGCTGATAAATACCCACGGCCGTGGGTATTTATCAGCAAATGGTTTTATGTTGGTTTCGTGTTTTGGATAAGATTTTGCATGGATAAGATTTTGCGTGGTTTTATGTTGGTTTCGTGTTTTGGATAAGATTTTGCGTGGTTTTTTTTCGTGTGGTTTCGCTTGGTTTCGCGCTTATCTTATCCACAGGAAAAATGGAGAAAATAGGGTAGTTTATCCACATGTTACAAAAATCGTCTGGACTTGTCCAAAAGACGATTTTTATTTATTTAAAAAAATTGCTGATTTTTAGCTTAAATTAGGTAAATTTTATTTTCAAATTTTATTTTAAAAATCCTTGACACGACTCTTGAATCACGCCTACAAAGAAGTTAAAATTTTTGGTATAATAAAGAGTAGTTATATAAACAAAAATAGAAAAGACAAAATTTTAAAGAATTGCTAATTATATACTATTCAAATGGAGGTTAAGGTCTCAAAAAAGAATAGAGTATTAAAAACAACAGCAGTTCGGAGGAAAAGGGCTTTAAAAAAGACCCCCATTTCAGTTTGCGCTAAAAAAACTTCTTTAAAGCTTCAAGCGAAAGTTTTGCGTTCAAATATAGGTAGGCGGTCGCGAAGAGATAGTTTTGTAAAAAACGCGTCAGCCCTATCTTCAATAAAATCTAAAAGTTTTCTTTTGGGAGGGGTAGTTTTACTGCTCGTCCTTGTTTTTGTATTTTGGGGAAATAATATCTGGGCGCGCAATTATGAACGACTCGTAAAAGCAAATCCAATTAGCTATTATGATGTAAACGCAGAGCAGACAGTCGAATTACCAATTACCAATTACCAATTACCAATTACCGAAGAAACGGGGTTTCCAACGGGAAACACCGTTTCAGGTTTACAACTTATCCCTAAATTCAAAGAGCGGATATGGGCAACAATTAAATTTGTTTCATCAATGCCAAGCAAAATTGTGGTGGGGGCAAAAACACTTAGCGGATTTGCTGTAGATACGGTTAGCAACGCAACAAAAGTACCAGCTTTGATTCTTGTTGTTGGCGACACAATAGAGCAGGGGGTTTTAAGAGCCGAACTTTCATCAGCAAGAGGTCTTCGCGCGACAGAAAACACCATTGCTGGTTCCATAGTCCAAGTGAAACGAGGTTGTGGAATCGCATTGCGAACATTGCAAAATAATTCCACAGCCCTTTGGGACTATGGAACCACCGTTATTTTAGATGTTGGCGATGGAATTGAAGAAACAGTTTCTTCAGCTGAATTAGCAGTTGGTTATTTTTTGTTTGATGTTGGCGATGTAGTTGAAAACATAGAATTTGCTATAAAATCTGATTTAAAAAGAGATGCGAAATTCGTCCTTAACGTCATTCAGAGGAGCCCGCAAAACCCCGTCATTCAGAGGAGTCCGCAGACGACGAAGAATCCCGCGGGAGTCGCAACGACCCGCGACGCAGATAGTCCTAATAAATCAGAACTCTCACAAGATTCCTCGCTATCGCTCGGAGCGAAAAAACTCTTTACCGACTTTGGAAACGCGATTTTAGAAGCAGGTTTTGCAATGGAACCAACAATCGCGCAAACAGAATATGCGATTGGAAGCTGGGTTCTTGATACTGGTTGGGCAATGGAGAAAGTTATTCAATCACCAGAAATTTTTGTTTTAAATCTTGGAGATTCTATTGGAGAAACCGTAGATGCAAAAGTTTTGAATTTTGTAGGATTAATTAAAGATTTAGGCAGAAGTTATGTTGAGTTAGCGGGAGATATTCGTTCTAAGGTTGAAAGCAAAACAGGAAGATTCGTCAGCGCAGCCAAGAAGGTTGTTCTTCG
>JAYEKT010000071.1:0-2394 GCA_034716735.1 Patescibacteria group bacterium | reverse complement strand
ACAAAGCTTGATTGGTTTTTGTTCAGATGGCGCGCCATGTTTTTTCCACCCATCATCTGTGCAAACCCAAGTATCTTCTGACCCTCCGAGAATAAATCTAACTCCAAACCAAATTGCAAAAATAGCAACAACAATTATTAAAATTCTGATTATTTTATTTTTAGGCATATTCTTATGTCATTCCCGCGAAAGCGGGAATCCAGTTTAAATAAATCTCTTTGCATTTTTTATTTGATGAATCCATGTGCATTTCTCACAAGCCCAGACCTCTTTGCCTGTTTTTGGGTTTTTAAGCCAATATCCCCCACGCGATTCATCCCCGCAGGGATAAATTGGGCAATAACACCAAGTGCAGTCCTCTATATTATCATGACAAGGGTAATACTTGCAACCCTTATTTGGTCCTAAAAGTTTTTTGGGTTCTTGCATATCATGATGTCATCCCTGCGTAGGCAGGGATCCACTTAAAAAAGTATAATTTTCCTATGTGGATTCCCGCCTTCGCGGGAATGACAATAATGTATTCGCAAATCATTCGCGTCATTTGTGTTATGTTATCTCTTGCTCCAATCCACCATCGTCCCACCACGACCTGCGTCTTTTGTTGTAAAACCTGCTGGAAATCTTTTTCTTAATTTTTCTGTATTTTCGTCTAAAATTTCTCCTAAGTCCCAGCCAAAATAATTGCAAATCATTGCGGTGTACCATAAAGTGTCACCGATATTTTCACGGATTCCTGCGCGTTGGTCATTGTCATGCGCAAAAGTTTTTTTAATGCAACTTGCCACATCCCCTGCCTCACCCGAGATTCCAAGCCCCCAAGTCATAATTTCTTCCTTTGAATTTTCAATCTTCTTCGCGCTTTGCTTGCAAAATTCTTGATATTGTTTTAGTTTGGACATATTACTCATTTTCAGAGCCAATGGCTCCTTTTTTAGAACGTTTTTTATATTTTTCCAACACTTCGTCCAATGCCTTGTCTAAATGCCATAATCGGACTTTCATATTTTCAAATATTTTTTGACCCTTTTAAGATATGTCAAATCTCTTAATTGTATAAATTTTCCTTCATAATTTTTAGGTTTGTCACTAGTTAATAGTTCTATTGCCCTATCTAAACTGCACCACATTGGTTTAAACCCCTGTTCAAGTTCTTTTTTTGTAAATTTTGGTTTACCCTTACATCCTACTATCTTAGAAACAAAAAAGTAAGGTACTTGTTTTTTATTATGTTCGTTTCTAAATTCAATAATTTTCCCTATCTTTAAATTGTTTTTAATAATTTCATATTCATAGATACTTTTTAACTCTTTTTAATAAAATCGGAAATGTTTTTTGGATTTGTGGCGCGGATTTTGCTTCTTTGATTGAAATTTTCTCTCCTTTTGGCATTTTAAAATCTTTTGGAAACTGAGCGATGGTGAAATCGTGTTCTTTGCCATCTATTCTATTCCAAAAATGCGTTTTTAATGGTTTTTTAGATATTTCTGCCTTAAGAATTTCTCCCCCAAGAATTACAAGGGGGGTGGCAATTTGCCCCCACCCTTTAGACAGTTCCTTATCTCTACGTCGCATATCCTTGATATAGCCGACAGGGTCTTTGCTCTCAGCTAATATCTTAATAATGTCCACAACGGCAAAATACCATTTTTCCTCCTTTTCTACCCATGTTCTACGCACGGGTACGTCCTCAAAAAGAATTATTGATTTTGATTCAGATTCTTTTTTGCTCATATAATTATAAAAATTTTAGGGTCACTATCTTCTAAATCAAAATCAGCAAGCCGAAAATCAACAGGACATTTTTGGTCGCTTTCAAACATATCTGGCCAAATTTTTTATTGTAATTTTCATAAAAACCATTCGCCTATTCGCGCGAATAAGGGATATGTTTTTTACATCTCACCCTTAACTTCTTTTTCTAATCTATTTAAAAAGGATTCGCAAAATTGGAGCCTTTCTTTAAATATTTCTTTAGCTTTTTGCGTTTGCAGATTGTTTGCTAAAAATTTTAATTTAGTTTCAAATTCTATTTGCGGACTGTGTTTTGTCTTATCTTTTATCCGTCCATTAAGCTTCCCGCCCATATTGTCATTAGTATATTCATCAAGATTAACCTTCTTGTATATATTAGCATTATTCTTTCCAACCCAAACAAAAGCTCGGGCAATACCGATGGCGCCAGAAATATCAAGCTTATCAGCATCAAATAAAATCTTGGCTTCTTTTGTCTTTGGGGCATTCCCAGTTCTATATCTATGAGAAATAATACAATCTTGAATATGTTTGATTTTTTCTTCTGGAAAATCTAATTCTTGTAAAATAGGAACAGCCATTTCTGAACCTAATACTGCATGGTCTGTGTTTCCAGAAGAATCTTCATCTTCCTTAACC
>JAYEKT010000070.1:0-2396 GCA_034716735.1 Patescibacteria group bacterium | reverse complement strand
ACTTAGCAGAAATCCTTCGCCTTTTAATTTGTCGCCACAACAAAACCACCACCCCGCCCGCCAAAATTATTGAAATTATAATCAAAAATAGTTGCATACAAAGTCATTATAGCATATTTGTAAAAATCAAGAGGATGTGGGAGAATTATCCACTTCTCATTTGCATAAATAAAGAGTAAAATATAAATGTGCGCTAAGCTATTTAGCAAAATTTTGTAAATCCATAATTAACAATCAAAAGCATGTCTAAGTATAAAAGATTAACGAATGAGGAAATAGAAAAAACTTATAAAATGATTAAAAAATTTCATAATAAGTTTTTAAAAAAACATGGTGTTAAATTGCCTAAATTAAAACAGAAAAACAAGTTCACAAAAGATGCATTAGTGATGGTTTATTTGGTGCAAGACTATCCAAATACAAGAAGGGTGTCAAAAACTGAGTTAACTCAGTTTGTGCGAGAATATTATCCTGATACACCAGACGTACAACAAGGAAGACATCTTGGCGCGCAGGGTGGATGGTGGATTATAGCAGGAGGTAGAGATAATATAGTAGAAGATTTGCCAAGAGGTACTTACAAATTACACGATCTTGAGAAGCCGTACCCATCATTTAAGAGAGGACACAGAATAACACAAACAGGTAATTGGGAAAAATTAAAAGCGCAATATGGAAGCAGGTGCGCAACTTGTGGGTCAGAAGACGGACAACTGCATCTGCACTGGCCTGCGACAAAAACCAAACTACAAAAAGCGCACATGAATCCTTGCAAACCACTTAGGGCAGGCAATATCATTCCACAATGTCAAAAATGTAATAGGGGTGACAGGAATAGATGGATTTATGATGAAAAAGGCAGAGTAATCAAACTATCAGATCCGTCCGTGATTAAAAATTGCAGTAAGGAGGTAAGGCAAAAGGTATATAGAATACTGCATAAAGAATTTAAGGGTAAAAATCCTCATGCAAAAAAGTAAATTTATGAACAAAATAATCTTAGGTGATGCCCTAAGTGTTTTAAAAGAAATTGATGCAAATTCAGTAGATTTGGTTTTGACAGATCCGCCATATTTTTTAGATAAATTAGACAATAACTGGACTGAAAAGAAAGTTAATAACAAAAGAAATCTAAAGGTAATAAAATCTTTGCCTGCTGGAATGAAATTTGACAGAAGACAAGGAGTTCAATTTTATGAATGGTATATAGAAATTTCAAAAGAATTATTTAGGGTTTTAAAACCTGGCGGTGTTTTCTTTTCTTTTTCTAGCCCGAGATTATATCATAGAATGGCAAGCGCAGTAGATGATGCTGGGTTTGAAATTAGAGATTGTTTTTTGTGGCTTTATACTCAAAATCAGGTTAAGGCAATGAGTATAGACCATTTCATTGATAAATCAGATGCAAAAGAAGAAGAAAAAGAAAAGTTAAAAGAAAAATATCGTGGATGGAAAACACCTCAAATCAAATCTTGTTTTGAACCAATTGTTATGGCGCAGAAGCCAACAAATGGAACTTATTTAAAAAATATGATTGAAAATGATGTGGGTTTATTAAATACAGAAGTGAGGGTTGGCGACAATATGTTTCCATCTAACGTATTAAGTATTGATAATATAAATGAAATTATTGATAAATATTTTATGATTAAAAAACCAAACAAGGAACAAAAAGGAAAAGATAATAATCATAAGACAGTAAAGCCGATTGAAATTTGCGAACATTTAATTAAACTTACTGCCTTTCATAAAAATGCTGTTATACTAGATCCATTTTTAGGTAGCGGAACCACCGCAGTTGCGGCCAAAAATTTAGGTTTGAATTATATTGGCATAGACGTAAACCAAGAGTATATAGATATAGCTAAAAAAAGATTAGAAGATACAAAAAAATCAAAATTCCGAAATAACGAGATTAAAACGACAAAAAAAACTGTTCAAGACAACATGTTTAATCTTTTATACAGGGGAGTGGAAGCGGTATAAAATCACCGAAAAATCTTTACAGAAATAATATCTAAATTACTGAAAGCTGATAAAAAGGTGGTTTTGTTTGCGACTGCGCGCAAGGTCTCAAGAAAACTTTCCAGATTATGTGAAAGAGGATTAATTGTTTTTGACATACAAAAGATTAGAAATTTTATTTGTTGGAATAGAGAAATGCAAAGCAAAGGGGATCCCGATGAAGGGGCCCTCAAGCTTTAGAATTAGTAATCTTTAGATCAATTAAACTTGTAGGACACTAAGTGTCCTACAAGTTTAACAGGCGCGCATAATGCGTGCCTGTTTATTTTTTTTCTTTTTAATGATAATCTGTGATTGATATGTACAAAGAATTTCTTAGGAAATTTGATTGGTTTCTTTTTGCCGCTGTTTTTTTATTGGTTGTTTTGAGT
>JAYEKT010000069.1:0-2451 GCA_034716735.1 Patescibacteria group bacterium | reverse complement strand
GATCAATCAGATGTCGACTGCGGTTTCTATAACTTTTAGGACTGTTTCCGACAAACGTTTTAAACAAACGGCTGAAATGGAAGGGGTCGCCATATCCTACCGCATTGCCTACGGCAGCGACGGATTCATCGGTTGAGATCAACAACATTTGTGCTTTTTTCAAGCGAAGCTGTTTTACATATTCCATGGGTGCGAAATTAAAAACACTTTTAACACCGATTTTCACAGCAGGCTAATCGTCAAATGCTTTACTTAATCTGAACGCGGTCTTCAATTCATTTTATCCTAATTCCCTCATAAATCCGCCTTTTTATCTCAAAAAATGGGTTTTATCTAATTGCAGCTGAGGCTTTAATCTTGGCAGAGTTGTAAGAGTGGGTATTATTTTGACGAATATAATTCTTGCATGACGAATATAAATAAGATATATTTGTTTATAATTGTCTGATAACGCTGATATACGCCATCATACGGGCCAACATTTCGGCATTATCCAATTTTAACAATTACTATCACAGAGGTATAATCGTCATAATGAAACCTAAAACAACGACTACATTTGACCCGGAGCAATACTTTGCCAACCCCACTTCACCACGACAAAGACAATACGAGGCGGTAAGGGCCATCGTTCACGAGCAAAACCAAGTGCAAGCTGTAGCAAAAAAGTTTGGATATCAAGAAAGTACTATTTACGCTTTGATAAGAGATTTTAGGGGTGAAAGAGTGGAGCTTTTCCCCACAGTTAATAAAGGGCCTCAACACAGGCGCACATCAGTTGAGGTGCAAAAAAGAATAATCTTATTAAGAAAGGAAGGGCTTTCTTCACCTGATATCCAAAGCCGTTTGGGAAAAGAAGGTGTGAAGTGTTCATCCAGAACAATAGAAAGAATTTTACAAGATTCCGGATTTAAAAAATTAAGGCGCCGAACAAATAAAGAGCTTGGAAAAAGTACAAAAAACAAGATCATTCCTGAACGATCCGCGCACATCGACTATAGTGAACTGGAACCTTTCAATGTAGACTGCCCATGTGTCGGCGTCTTTTTCTTTCTTCCTTATCTTTTGGAATCAGGAGTCCTTGATATTGCCAAAAAATGCAGACTTCCCGAATCAAGTGATATTGAAGCCCTAAGAGCTTGTCTTTCCATGTTGGCGCTAAAGTTAATCGGATGCAAAAGGTTGAGCCATATAGGGGACTATGATAAAGAACCGGGACTGGGAGTCTTTGCGGGGTTGAATGTATTACCCAAGCCGACATACATGAATACATACTCTTGTAGATGCTCAGAAACACAACTCATGAAATTTCAAAGGCAAATCATGTCCTCTTTCAAAAAGAAATATCCTGACATGTACGGTAGTGATTTTATTAATCTTGATTTTCATTCTATACCACATTTCGGTGATGAATCGGAAATGGAAAAAGTATGGTGTGGCGCAAGAGGTAAAACCATGAAGGGCGCCAACACCATCTTTGCCCAGGATAGCAAGAGTAAAATAATCATTTATACCAGAACGGATATCCTGCGATGTGAAGAAGCAAACGAAGTGAAGAAATTTGTCGCACATTGGAAAAGTATTAAAGGAAATGTGAAAGAAACACTTGTCTTTGATTGTAAATTCACGAAATACAAAATTCTGGGTGAACTTGAAGAAGACCATGTTAATTTCATAACTCTTCGGAAACGTCACAAAACTTTAATAGAAGAAACCACAAGCATCCCTCAAGAAAAATGGAAGAAAATGTATCTCGCAATTCCAAAACGTAAATACAAACATATATCTGTTTTTGAAAGCGAGGTCAAACTCAAAGATTGTGACAAACCATTCCGGCAAATAGCCATCAAAGATCACGGTCGGAGCAAACCAACATTTATTGTCACTAATAATACTGACTTGCCAATTAAAAAAATCTTGGAGGTCTATGCCAAACGATGGCGGGTAGAGAATAAACTGGCCGAATTAATTTCTTTTTTCAACCTAAATGCTCTATCTTCTCCTCTCATGATTCGCATCCATTTTGATATCTTATGGACAATAATTGCAGACACCCTGTATCACCGTTTTGCACAGGATTTAAGGCGCTTTGAAGATTATCTCGCACCCCAGATATTCCGAAAATTTATCAATATGCCCGGAAGGGTGGTTTTTGATGGGGAAAAATTCTTTATAAAAATCAGAAAAAGAGCATATACTCCAATCTTATTGGATGTGGAGAAACTACAGAAGCCAATCCAGGTTCCGTGGCTTGAAGAACGGCCCGTTGAAATTATATGGACGGCTTGAAAATTTAGGGGGAAATTATGACGTTTTTACCTGCTGTGAAAATCGGTGTTCAATCTTTTCGGGAGAAGAAAAGGAAAGCCTATATCCGCTTCGAAAGCTCACCGGGACGGCAGTTTCAAATTGATTGGGGCTATTTCGGTGCATTGTATTACGGGAATACCA
>JAYEKT010000068.1:0-2495 GCA_034716735.1 Patescibacteria group bacterium | reverse complement strand
CCGCAATTGCAATCGCATTACCATCATTATTATATTCATCATATCGTCCATACCAACTACGCCCAGAATTTATAACAGGATATTTGCCTTTATCAGATAATTCTCCAGTTTTTAAAGTCCCTTTTTTGAGAGGATCACACAATTCACCAAGTGCAAAAAACTCCACACCATTTGGGTATAGTTCTGTAATTAGCTTTTCGATTTTGGGTTGGTGGAACTTCATACTATTTATTTTTTAAATTCAATGCTCTGTTCACTTAAAATATGATTGATTGTAGCTAAGCAGCTTGTACATTCGTGAATTAGAATTCGGCCCTTTTCAACATTGTTCATTTCGGAGGTAATTTTTAATGCGGTCAGAGCTGCCTCGGTCTTTTCTTTTGAAGGTATATGTGCATCATTAATTCTCAATAAATACGAGGCATCTAATGCTGTCATACTTTTTTCCGCAATATCTTCTGAAATAATAGTTGAAATTAGTTTTTTCATCAAAGACAATGTTCCGAGTTTTTGGTAATCTTTATTGTTTCCTAAAATTTTTTTCAGTAAAGTTCTGTCAAAAGAGTCTGCTGAAACTCTTGCGATATCTTTTGCTAAAACAAATAGTCCCTCCTCTGGAACCGCTACAAAACGATGTATTTTTTTTAAGATGTCATCGATCTTATCGTCTTTAAACAATTTTTCATTATATAACCTTTTAAAATTATCATTTAATCTTTCTAACTCATTTTTAAAAAATTTTTCCGGAGGTAAGGTGTTTGCGGGTTTCGCCTCCTGCTGAGACATAAGCAACTCAACTGAAACCTTTCCATCTGGCGAGATATTATAAGAGTGCCAGATTTTTTGTTGCCAATCTGGCAGTAGACAAATATCTTTTACGTAAACTGTGATCATTCCTATTTTATTCACTCCAAAATGAACTAATCCGTAACGATTAAATCCAATTCCTCCAGTATCTCGTGTGTACCACGATAATGTAGTATCTCTATTTGATAAAATAGAATTAACAACATCTGGTCTAAACCATAAATATTTTCCGCTGTCTATAAGTTTTTTCGCAGTTTCCTTGCACCCATCTGCTTTTGTGATATATGAGTACTTATCAGTAGTGTCTTCGCTGTCTAAAATAATTGAGCTTTTTTGAGATGGGAAAACAAAATCACTTTTCCAGACTTCTCCTTCAATTCTAAAAAGTTTTTTCCCATCAAACCCGCGTGTCCAGCTTTTACTTTCAGTGTTCTCTTCATTTGAAGAAAATGGGTACTCTGGAACATCATTATCGAAGTCAACATTAGTTCTGCCGACGTGTAAAATAGCCATTTTCTCACCATATCTATAACTACTACCTTCATGAATAGGATACATCCTACCTCCCCATTGTAAACCCTTTTCTATAGTAGTGATTTTTTCTAACTCCCAATCAACACTTAGTTCAATGTCAGATATTTCAACTCTTGATCTATATGAAGAAAGCATCAAAACTCTATTTCTTACACAGAGATAATCTTTTAAATAAGGCAATTTTATTAAAATTTCATCGACATACCCGTTATTATTTTTGTGTAGCTTTATTACCTCCTCATACCCTCTATTGTATGCAAGCCAACCATATCCTTCCTGAACTAATTCTAGCGTTGTGAGTAAGTCGGGACTGATATACCAGTTATTACAATAAGCACCCCCAATCTCATGTGAGATTACTAGGTGCTCCCCAACTATTCCATTATGTTCGAAATGAGATGCAGGTTGATATTCTTCCTCATAAGGATTTCCTTTGTGTGACCTAGAGAGTCCTACATCCATCCATTCTAATTCTTTTGCTTTTTCAATATCTTGCTCTTTAATCAAAATACTGGTTAAACCAAAATACTCTTTTTTAAAACCCCGATACCCAAACTCTCCTTCTTTTATAAGGTTTCTAGAGCACCTCAAGGGAACCCAGACCTGACTATCTGCTTTCTCTTTAATATAATCTTGTAGTTCAAACCATTCTTTTTGCATATTTTTTAGTTAGCCCCCTCAATACCCGTCACAATCTCATCAATCGCCGTCCTCAACTCACTTTGCCTTGCGACGATTTTTAATTGACAGGTAATCATATTATTTTTTAACTTTCTTATTCTTGACCTCCTTCTCCAACCCCTTAACACTCTCTAAAAAAACCTTCTCCACCTCGCTCAAAGTATTTTCCTGATATTTTTTATATTCCAATTCCGCTTTTTTCAGAGCTTTGCTATGACTTACGAAACCTGCTTCCATAAGGACTTTTTTATCAAAAACGCCAATCAATTTATCCAGTTGGGCAA
The DNA here is from genome assembly GCA_034716735.1 of Patescibacteria group bacterium. GTDB lineage: Bacteria > Patescibacteriota > Patescibacteriia > DYHP01 > DYHP01 > JAYEKT01. The sequence goes on along the minus strand of JAYEKT010000068.1, from coordinate 189 downwards.
TCCAATCTTTCATATACATTGGCTCATGCTCCATTACTTTCACTTCTGCTAAATCAAAAAACGCAGAGACCATATTATTCAACACTTTTAGCTCTTTCTCGTCAAGATAATTTTTTGCGATAGCAATATCTTTTTTAGCTACCCCACCATCTGAAAAACTCAGCAAACCCATAAACGGCTTGCCGGAAT
>JAYEKT010000067.1:0-2532 GCA_034716735.1 Patescibacteria group bacterium | reverse complement strand
TATCTTAGTCTTTTTTGATGAGGCATATTTTGAGTTTGCTAAACGAAAAGATTACCCTGATACAATTCAACTCTTAAGGAAATACAAGAATATTATCGTAACTCGCACTTTTTCAAAGATGTATGGTTTAGCCGGACTTAGAATAGCTTACGGCATAGCAGAAGAAAATTTAATTAAAGAATTGGAAAGCAAAAAATTACCTTTTTCTATAAATGTAATGGCGGTACCAGCTGCTTTAGCAGCACTGGAAGATGAAGAATTTGTTACAAAATGTGCGGCACTAAATACAATAGAGAGAAAAAACATATTTAATGAATTTAAAAAATTAGGATACAATACAATCCCTACTCATAGTAATTTCTTATATGTCTATTTCAATGAGTTAAACGAAAAAGAAAGTTTTCTTGAAGAATTATCACAAAGTGGTTTTATGGTACGCCCAATGGATATTTTTGGTAATGAAAAAGCTTTAAGAATAAGTGTAGGAACTCATGAACAAAATAGAAAATTGATAGATTTTTTAGTTAAAAATCAATAAAATTCTATTTCTTGAGTTTGACACTTTAAACAGTTAAGTTTCTATTATTCAGCGTATTGTATTTTGAGGTATGCACTACCTCATTTTGTAAAATATTGATTAATAGCATTTTGCGGAGTTGTATCATTTGGCACTTTCAGTCCAAGTTTGTCAATTAATATCTGCTGGTTTTTATCCACTTTTGATCTTAGGAACAGGTTGCTGTCTGCTTTATCGTCCCTTATTTCAGAAACTTGCATTTTATCTATTGCCTTTACTATTGCTTTATATTGTAACTGCGTTAGATTTTTCAAACGATTAATAAAAGTGAAAGCGATAAAACACATAGCTATATGCCCTCTAATTCTTTTATCCGTCCAATGAAAAACAGGTCTTATTTGTAATTGACTTTTTAATGCCCTAAAAGTGTGTTCTACTTCAAACAGGTCTCTGTATTTTGATAAAATTTCTTTTACCTCTAAGTCTGTAGTCGTTGCCACAGCCTTAAACCCATCAAATTTTGCATCATCTTCTATTTTGTTTTCATCTAATTGGATTGGTTTTCCATCGTCAGTGGTAGTTATAAATCTGCCAGCTCCTCTTTTTTTGACTTGATTGTACTTTGAAGGTTCCGATAACCACTTGTTGGCTTTGTCAATTAACTTCTGTCGTTCATGTGCATCTTTACGAGCCCTCCTTGACGAGTAGGTACAGATTATTCTTCTGCCTTTGTAAACTAATTCTGTATAGGTAAATATTTCTTTGGATGTTTCCTCTGTTATTGTTTTGTCTTTTTTAGAGGACGGAAATACATCTTTATGGTTTTCTTTATTGATTAAATCTGTTGTAATTTTTTTCCCAAGGCTTTTAATACTGTCCCCGATAATATAATCAATTTTGTTTTCAACCATAAAGTTCCGATTATCTTTATCTATCATAGCACTATCAGCAACGACTATGACGCTATCTATGTTAAACTGAATTTTCATTTTTTTCAAAGCCTCTATCATTGTTCCTCCTTCGTATGTGTTGCCTTGATATATTTGATAAGAAATAGGATTACGTAACTTATCAACCAATAAACCTAATACTACTTGTGTTTTATGTGCTTTGCCATCTTTAGAATACCCTTTTTGTCTGAGTGCATTATCCTTTTCTACTTGTGATTCAAAATAAAGGGTAGTAACATCATAAAAAACAACATCTAATACGGTGGAAAACAAATTATGCTGTTGTGTAAAAATATGTTTTTTAATCAGTTCTTCTTCTTTACTCAAAATATCTAAAGTTCTGTAGAAATGATGTAAAGGAATCGCTTCTTCTCTAAATCCAATATATTCAGTTTGATTGAAATGAGTTTGTAATTTTGAACTGGGGTCATTAATTCTTTCAGCTATCATTAACCGAAGTACTTCTTGCCAATCAAATTTTGTTTTACTTCTGTTATTAATAATTTTGATGAGTTTATCAAAATTGTAGCTATTCCATAAACTTTGAGTTACCAAAGCGTATCCATAATTGTATCTGCCTAATTCATGAAACGAACCACCAAAAATAGTATTGATACTCAATCCTGCCAATTCAACTAACTTTTTGGCGATTCTTTCTAACTGGTCTGCTGAATAATCTTCTACTTTACCAAGAGAATGAACTGTTTTGTGTTTTGATTTACCATCAATCTTGTACGACTGGATGATACGTAAGTAAGTTCCTGATTTCTTTTTTTCTGCTCTTAAAAATGCCATGGCACAAAAATACAGACAAAATTTGGAATAAAAAAATATTTTCGCACTACGCCTATTTTTCAAAACCAAACAGAAAAGTCAATAAACATAGGGGGTAAGTCTTAAAAATAGGTTAAAATTGGTGTTAAAGTGTCAAACTCGAGAAGAACGCTATGTTATCGCAAAGAACCGCAAAGATGTAATTTGCAGATTTATAACTCTTTGCGTTCTCTGCGTAATTACTTTGCGAAACTCTGCGGTAAAAATAAATTTTGTAATAATCATAAAATC
>JAYEKT010000066.1:3967-10972 GCA_034716735.1 Patescibacteria group bacterium | reverse complement strand
CCTAAATACGTAATAGTTTATTACGTATTTAGTAATCTGGATTCCCGCCTCCGCGGGGATGACATTAGAGAGATTTTATGTTATGATAACAACAATGCTAAAAAAACTTTTTACAAAATACGAACATTATTTATCACCAGGCGCGTTGATTGGCGGGTTTGTTTGGGATAACTTCACTTTACAGCGGATAGATTTATGGTTGGAAAATCTTGTTATCCTCACTTATCTTTTTATCACAGGCGCAAGCATCTTATTTCTCAACGCGCATAGTGGCGGTAAATTCCGTAATAAGTTTTCAGATAAATTCGTAAAACTAATTCCGCTTTTTTTGCAATTTGCATTTGGTGGACTTTTCAGCGCTTTTGTTATTTTTTACACAAAAAGCGCAGATATTTGGACAAGTTGGCCGTTTTTACTCGTATTAGCTGGACTTCTTCTTGGAAACGAACTTTTTAGAGAAAGATATAAACGTTTTGTTTTTCAGTTGAGTATTTATTTTGTTGCGCTTTTTTCATATTCTATTTTTGCAGTTCCGGTTTTTGTCGGGCAAATCGGCGCTTGGGTTTTTATCTTAAGTGGATTTTTGAGCTTAGCGCTTATCGTGGCTTTTGTATTTATTATAAGTAGATTTTTACCAGTTGAGATTTTGCAAAATAAAAGGTTGATAACTTACAGTATTGGCGGAATTTATCTTTTATTCAACATTTTTTATTTTACAAACATCATGCCGCCAGCGCCGCTTGCGTTAAAAGAAGGCGGAGTTTATCATTATGTAGAACGACTTGAAACAGGGGACTATTTTGTGAGATATGAATCTCCTCCTTGGTATTTATTTTTTAAAGATTATAATCCAATAGTTCACCTAACACCAAATCAGCCGGTCTATGTCTACGGCGCGATTTTTGCTCCAACAAAGCTGAACACTAAAATTGTTCACCGCTGGGCATACTATAATGAAAGAAGAGGGGAATGGATTGTGACAGATAAATTAGGATATCAGATTTTTGGCGGGCGCGACGGCGGTTATCGCGGTTATACTTATAAATCAAACACAACACCCGGTAAATGGCGGGTTGATATCATTACCGAAAGGGGACAAGTACTTGGGAGAATGAAGTTTGATGTGACTTCTGTTGAGTCCCCGCCTGACTTGAAAGTGGATTTGAAGTAATTAAAAAGCCTCGACGTTTCAGTCGAGGCGGTTTTTTTATTTTTTAATGCGCTGTTTAGGGAAAGATTAGTATAAAATTATTAATTTATCAAAACAAAAGACGCCCCTTGCGGGGCGTTTTTGAGATTTTATCTGCGAAATCTGTCGTTTCTTTCGTCTCTTTTTGCTCTCCAACAGTCTCTACAATAGATAGGTCTGTCTGGAGCTGGTTCAAATGGAAGTTCGGTAATTTCTTTACCACATTCACTACACTTCCAGCTACCTTGAACCATTTGGCGAGGAGGAAAATTTCCACCTCTGTCATTATCGTAAGCCATATTTGGTTTTTTTCTTTATGATTTAAGCGACCTTTTTACCCTCCTAAGTTTTGCCGAAGGCAAAATTTTGGCGGGTTGCCCCATTGAATAACGGGACATGACTTTAAGTCGCTTTTTCTTATTAAGATATTTCGACTTATTATCTAATAGTATTATATCACAAACCCCTATTTTTGTCAAGCACATAGTGTGTTTGAGTACTTTTTTAATAATCAATATGCGAGGTGTGGATAACTACTTGACAAGATTTTATTATGGGTATATACTCACAATAGGTGATAAGTCGAATCATCTTTTAATAAATTTAAACATAATATATATATGCCAAGATTTGATAAAACAGGCCCTGAAGGTAAGGGCCCAAAAACAGGAAGAGGACAAGGTTCGTGTGATAGCGAAACCGATGTTAAACGTGGACCTGGCAGAGGAGACGGTAGGGGTGCAGGAAGAGGCGCTGGTCGCGGAGTAAGAGGGGGTGTGGGTCGCAGAGCTGGACGATAAAATTAAATAAAAATTAATATACTGAATATGAAAATAGCTATAAGCTCAACAGGCAAAAATCTTAATGATGATGTTGCCGAAGTTTTTGGGAGGTGTTCGTATTTTATTATTGTTGAAGTAGAAAATCAGAAATTAGGAAAACCCGAGATATTAGAAAATAAAAATATGGATCAAGTAAGTGGAGCAGGTGTTTCAGTCGCGCAAGTAGTGGCAGAGAAAAATATTGACGTGGTAATAACGAGAAATATAGGACCAAGAGCATTGGATGTTTTAAGGCAATTTAATATCAAGATTTATTCAGGAGATGGTGTAATAAAAGACGCTTTACAGAAATTTATTGATGAAAAACTCAAAGAGATATGAAGATAGTTGTTCCAACAAATAACAAAAAAGGGTTAGATGACGAAATAGCTGAACATTTTGGTCGTTGTCAAACCTATACATTTCTTGATGAACAGGGTGAAGTGATTGAAATAATAGATAATACAAGTGAACATATGGGTGGAGTGGGTCTTCCTCCAGAATTAATGAAAAAACATGGCGCAGATGTTTTATTATGTAAAGGACTTGGTATGAGAGCCCTGAATTTGTGTAGACAATTAGGGATAGATGTATATGTCTTTCAGGTGGAAAAAGTAAAAGAGGTTTTTGAAATGTGGAAAAACAATAAACTTAAAAAGGCAAACGCAGAAGATGCTTGCGAACATTGAATATGAAAATAGATATTTTAATTATTGGCGGTGGACCTGCTGGGATAACGGCGGCAATAACAGCAAGGAAAAATTACCCATCAAAAAAAATAACGTTAGTTAGAAAAGAAGAAAAAAGCGTTGTTCCGTGTGGTATTCCTTATATTTTTTATCGATTGAAGTCGCTTGATAAAAACGTAATGCCCGATCAAGTATTATTGGACAATAAAATTAATATAGTTATAGACGAAGTGGTAGCGATTAAACCAGATAATAAAAAAGCAGTTTTTAAGGGTGGTAGTAGTTGTGGTTATGATAAGTTAATTTTAGCATTAGGATCAAGCCCACAAATGATACCCATTGTAGGTGTGGATAAAAAAGGGGTTTGGTTAGTTCGAAAAGATTATGAATATCTAAAAAAATTTAGAAAAGCGGTATTAGACAGCAAAAAGATAGTAATTATTGGTGGCGGTTTTATTGGTGTTGAGTTTGCAGAAGAGCTAAGTAATATAAAGGGAATAAATGTTTCAATTGTAGAAATGTTAAGTTATTGCTTAATAACAAATTTTGATAAAGAATTTGTTATGGTTGCAGAACAAAGGATTAAAGACAGTGGGGTCAAGGTTTATACAAAAAAAAGTGTTAAAAAAATAGGAGGTGATAAGAAAGTAAAATACGTAGAATTAAGTGGTGGCAAGAGGATACCGGCCGACATGATTATTTTGTCTATTGGGTTTGGCGCTAATATCGATTTAGCCAAAAAAGCGGGTATAAAAGTAGAAAAAGGGACTATTAAGGTTGATAAGTATTTCAAAACAAATAAAGCAAATATATTTGCTGTTGGGGATTGCGCTCAAACCAAAGATTTTATTACTAATAAATGCAGTCAAGTAATGCTTGCGTCAGTAGCATGTAGCGAGGCAAGAATTGCGGCGAGTAATCTGTATAAACTATGCTACGTTAAACAAGATAAGGGGACTATTGGCGTTTTTTCTACTCAAATTAACGGCTTAACAATGGGGGTAGTTGGTCTAATTGAACAAAGGGCTAAAGATAAAGGAATCAGCTATATAGTTGGAGAGGCAGAGGCGGTTAATCGTCATCCAGGAACATTATCTAATGCCGAAAATATTCAGGTTAAGCTGATTTTTGACAAATCTTCTAAGTTTTTGCTTTTGGGTGGAGAAATTATGGGGCCAGAAAGTATTGGCGAAATGTTAAATATACTTTCTATGGCAATTCAACAAAAAGTTTCTGTTTTTGATTTTATTACTTGGCAAATAGCTACTCATCCACTTTTAACATCTTCTCCGATTGCTTACCCGCTTATTACAGCAGCTCAGTCGGCATTATTAAAATTAAAAAAAATATGAAAATTGCAATTACAGGAGGAAAAGGCGGGACAGGCAAATCAATGGTTGCCGTTTCTTTGGCAGTTGAGTTTGCTAAAAACAAGAAAACAATGCTTGTTGATGCAGATGTAGAGTGTCCGAATGATCATTTGCTGTTTGACACAAAGAGGAAAAAATTTACTACAATTTATCAGCCCATACCAAAATGGGATTTTAGCAAATGTGTAAAATGCGGTAAATGCGCCTTTGTTTGTAAACAAAACGCTATTGTTTTCGTTAAAAATAAATTTCCAGCGTTTGTCCAAGACATTTGTATTGGTTGCAAGGCATGTATTGTTGCTTGTCCTGAAAACGCCATTTCTGAAACAAAAAAAGAAATCGGAACAGTTTACACTGGAAAAAATTATAATGTAAATTTAATTTCTGGTGAACTAAAATTGGGAGAGTTAGCTTCTGGGGAGGTTGTCGTTGAGGTAAGAAAACATGCGGAAGAAATTAATAAAAAACTAAAGGCAGAAATAATTTTAATAGATTCTGCCGCTGGTGTTGGCTGTCCTGTTATTGCTTCATTGGTTGGCGTTGATTATATTGTTGCTGTAACAGAACCAACACCCTCTGCTCTTCACGATTTAAAGCGAGTTTTGTTTTTAGCTAATCATTTTAAAATTAAACATGGGATAGTTATTAATAAATATGATTTAGCGGAAAAATTTTGTTTGGAAATAGAAAAATTTGCTAAGAAAAATAAAATTTCAATTATTGGAAGAGTTCCTTATAGAAAGGATTTTGTTGACGCAACTATAAAAATGCAACCAATCACAATAACAAATCCGAAATATAGAAAGATATTTGAAGAAATTATTAACAATATAAAAATGGAGGGAAAATAATATGCCTAGACCAAGATTATGTAGACGAATACGATTCAATCTTGATACAACTTATTTTAAGCCCCACGGTGTTCCGATGAGTGATTTAGAAACAATAGAATTGTCTTCCGAAGAGGTGGAGGCCTTGAGATTGAAAAATATTAAAGAATTAGACCAGGAGGAATCTGCAAAAAAAATGAATACCTCGCAGAGTACTTTTCAGCGGATTCTTTCTTCTGCGTATAAAAAAATTAGCGAAGCGCTTATCGAAGGAAAAGCGATAAAAATTATTAAATAAAAATTGTTAAAATAAGAATTAATTATGAAATCAATTAAGATAAAATTTTTAGTTTTAATAATAATTGTTTTAATTTTTATTCCTTTTTTAGGATTTGCGAAAGATTCAGAAAAAAAAGTTGATTTGCTTCTTTTTTATGGACAAGGATGCCCACATTGCTCAGCAACGAAAAATTTTTTAGATATTTTAGGAGCGCAATATCCGGAATTAAATATAATAGAATATGAAATATATTTTAACGCGGAAAATAGAGAATTATTTCAAAAAATGGCAGAATTTTTTGGCACGGAAATACAAGGCGTCCCAACTCTTTTTATTGATGAAAAGATTGTTGTTGGATTTTCCGATGCATTGGCTAGGGTATTAGAGCAAGAAGTTCAGCGATGCATTATTGAAGGGTGCGATTCGCCCAAAAATAAACTTGAAAAAGAATTAGAAGAATTTGACAAAGAAGAAAGCGTTGAAATTATTGGAGAAAGTTCTCCGACTGAATCACCTGAAAAGATAGAAATAACTAAAAAAATAACAATTTCAGCCGTACTTGCCGCCGCGGCAGTTGATGCCATAAACCCCTGCGCTTTTGCGGTGTTGATAATTTTATTAACAACTATTTTATCATCTGGAAGTAAAAAAAGAGCATTGTTGGCTGGTTTAGTTTTTACGACGTCTATCTTTATATCATATTTTTTAATGGGACTTGGTTTGTATTCCGCAATACAGGTAGCGTCATTAACACACACTTTTTATTTTGTTATTGCAATACTTGCTGTTTTAATTGGATTGTTTAATCTTAAAGATTATTTATGGTATGGCAAATGGTTTAAAATGGAAGTTCCTGATTCTTGGCGACCGGCTTTACAAAAATTAATTAAGGGCATAACATCTATTCCAGGAGCATTTTTAATAGGGTTTGTGATAAGTTTATTTTTACTTCCTTGCACATCGGGTCCTTATATTATTATTTTGGGATTATTGGCAAAAACAACAACAAGAAGTGGTGCCATTTTTTTGCTTTTGCTTTATAATTTTATTTTTGTTTTACCAATGTTGTTGATAACAGGAGCTGTTTTTTTTGGTTTTACGACAACAGAAGAAGCAGAAGAATGGAGACAAAAAAAATTAAGGATACTTCATTTAATTGCAGGTTGTATTATTTTACTACTTGGAATAGGCATACTTATAGCTATAAAATTAGGAATGCTTTAAGGGCATTGACATTTTTTGGATAATAGTATAATATTATTTATGTTCGGCGCAATTGCCGAATAAGGAGGTAGGGAAATGCCGAGAGGCGACGGAACAGGACCCCCTGGCGGAGGAACTGGTAGGCGTGGTGGACCCTGTGGTGATGATAGCCGTGATAGGCAAGGCGGTCGTGGAGGTGGCCGTGGAAGAAATCGAGGTCAAAGAGGCCGAAGAGATGGAACTGGTCCTCGAAGGCGAGATAGGGACGATGCCCCTCAAAATGACTCTAAGGAGGAATAATTATTTAACCCTGCTTTTACAAAAAGCAGGGTTTTTATATTGACTTTTTTAATTGTATTTGCTAATCTCAAATGAGACATAAAAATAATTAATTTTTTAACATAAAATTTATGAACGACATTAACATCAACGAAATCAATAGAAAAATGGAGGATTTTAAGAAAAAAAATGCAAAAAAGATTGTGCAATACGTTCTTTATGGGATAATCGCAGCTATTCTTTTTGGCGGAGCAGTTGGCACAGTTGGCGCAGGTGAAAGGGGAATTTTACTTCAATTTGGCGCTGTGCAGAATAAAGTATTTGATGAAGGATTATATTTTAAA
>JAYEKT010000066.1:0-3867 GCA_034716735.1 Patescibacteria group bacterium | reverse complement strand
CATCCGCCTGTTGAAAAATATCAAGGATGAACCTTGATATTTTTGTTTTTTGACTTTTTATTTTAAAGATGGGAAAATGGGGATAATTATGAAACGACTACTAAAAATTCATTTTGGTTATGACGATTTTCGGCCTTTTCAGAAAGAGGCAATTGATGGTGTTTTGCAGGGGCGGGATACTTTTGTTTTAATGCCGACTGGTGGTGGCAAATCGCTTTGTTATCAACTGCCGTCGTTAAAATTAAAAGGAATAACATTGGTAATTTCTCCGCTTATCGCTTTAATGAAAGATCAAGTGGACGGCTTAAAAGCAAATGGCATACCAGCGGAATTTATAAATTCATCGCTTACTCCAAAGGAAAATTTTCAAATTCAAAAAGCAGTAAAAGAAGGCGAGATAAAAATTCTCTATGTCGCGCCCGAACGATTATCTGTTCCGTCTTTTCGAGATTTTTTACAGACAATAAATATTTCGCTTATTGCCATAGATGAGGCGCATTGTATCTCTGAGTGGGGGCATGATTTTCGTCCTGACTATTATAATCTTAAATTTCTCAAAGAACGATTTCCGCAAATTCCCATAATAGCCCTTACTGCAACCGCAACAGCAAAAGTTCGGGAGGATATTGTTCTACAGTTGTCTTTAAAAAATCCCAATTTATGTATTTCAAATTTTGACAGACCCAATCTTACCCTTAATATCTTTAGAAAAAAAAGAACTTATGATAAGATTCTTCGTCTTATGGAAAAATACAAAGGCGAGTCAGTGATTATTTATTGTTTTTCCAGAAAAGAGACAGAAAGAATCGCACAGGATTTGAATTTAGATGGTTTTAACGCCCTGCCTTATCACGCTGGGCTTGATAGTCAGACGCGAAAGAAAAATCAGGACTTATTTATTAAAGATGAGGTGGATATTATTGTCGCGACCATTGCTTTTGGAATGGGAATTGACAAGCCGGATATTCGTTTGGTTATTCATTATACTTTCCCCAAAACACTTGAGGGGTATTATCAGGAAATTGGCAGAGCTGGACGCGACGGTTTGCCAAGCGAATGCGCGCTTTTTTATTCTTATGGGGATAAAATGAAGCACGAGTATTTTTTAAATCAAATGGAAGATGACGGCGAACGAGAAAAATCTTTTAAAAAAATGCAAAAAGTTATTGATTATTGCGAACAAATGTTTTGTCGCCGAAAATATCTTTTAAGGTATTTTGGGGAGGATTATGTTTTGGAAGATTGTAAAGGTTGTGATGTTTGTTTGGGAGATAAGACAACTTTTGACGCAACAATAATTGCGCAAAAGATTTTGTCTTGTGTTGTACGAACAGGCAGTAGATTTGGCAAGAATTATATTATAGATGTCCTTAAAGGAAAATCAACAGAACAGATTTTGAGAAATCAACATGACCAATTATCTGTTTTTGATATTGTTGATGATTTTAGCAAAGATGAATTAAAGTATGTTATCAATTCTTTATGCGCGTTAGATTTTTTACAGATAAGCGAGGGAAATTATCCAACACTTGCGTTTTCAACAAAAGGCGTTGATTTTCTCAAACAAAAACAAAAACTTGAACTTAAAAAGATGCGAGAGTCGTATATAGATAAAGTGGAAAACAAGACATTAAAACAAAAATTAGAACATGACACAAGATTATTTGAAAAATTGCGTGTTTTACGAAAACAAATTGCCGATAAAATGAACGTTCCTCCTTTTGTGGTTTTTAGCGACGTGTCTTTGCGCGCTATGTCGCATTATTTTCCATGCGACGCAGATAATTTTTTGAAAATTGAAGGCGTGGGAGCCAAAAAATTAGAAAGTTTCGGCGCGCGGTTTATAGAAATAATACAAGAGCATACTAAGCAAAATAATCTTTTGCCCAAAGAAATGCCTTATATTAATAAAAGAAGACCAATCAATAATCAAAATTACGAAAAAACAAAACAAATGCTCGCGCAAAAATTATCAATTTCCGAAATCGCCGACAAACAGGGGTTTGCGCGAGGGACAATTATAAATCACATAGAAAAGCTTATTTTAGCAGGGGAAAATGTTGAAATTAAACACATTAAACCGTTACAAAAAAATATACAAGAAATAAAACTCGCTTTTGAAAAAAGCAACAGCGCGTTTCTAAAACCAGTTCACCAATTCTTAAAAGGAAAACATTCTTACGAAGACATAAAGTTAGCAAGATTGTTTTTTTGAAATTTTAACTAAAAATATCGAGGTTCAACCTCGATATTTTTTATTTGCATAGCGCGTCTTTCAGTAGTTTGCTTTGCCAGCTGAATGCTTCTTGACTGGTCATATTTTTCTTTTTCATCAGGACAATTTCCTGCGTCAAAAGTCGTAGCAAGTGAATATGAAAAACATCTCGTTTTTTATAAAGTTTTTTGTAAAGTGAGTGGTCTTGGTTGATGTAAACCGCATTGCCTTGTCTTATTACTTCTGGTCCTTTTTCTCCTAAACTTACTATTCCACACGAGATGCCTAATTTTTGTAATCTGATTCTTTTCATTGCTAATGGCTTGATGTCTTGTTTGGGCTTCTCTTGTTTTTCTTCGCGTTTTTGCTCGTTTTCGTTCCCTGCCTTCGCAGGGACAAGCTTTGCGTCTGCAGGTTTTTCTTCATGCTTGATATTTTCCGCGTCCAACGCGTCTGGATTTTTGATACTAATACCCGCAGTTGCTATTTTTCTTTTTCCTTCTTTTTTAAGGCGAGTTACCGCCTTTCCTTTTGGCGTGAAATCAGGATTTAAAATTAGAGCATCTCTCACTTGTTTCATTATTTCTTGCAGCTCTTTTGTGATTTTTTGCAGATTTTTTGTATCGCTTTGTTTTTTTAATTCTTGCAAAACTTTGTCTAATTCTGCTCGCATCAATTGATAAAATAATTTATATTCAGGGTTGTCAATAATAAAGTCGCTACGAGATGAAATCAGAGGTAAAAAATCAGCATTAATGTGTCCGGTAATTCTGGACACGCCTTGCAGATGCTTTTTTTCAATGTCAAACAATTCTCTTTTTATAAAAACTTGCTTAACGCGGCATTCAACACCCGGTTCACTAACATCGCGTGGGTTTAAGGCAATAATAATTTCTCCGTCCAATGAGCCGTAAAGAGTTTTTATATTTATCGGAATGATTTTGCCAGCAACGGTTTTTGCGGTTATTTTTTTGTTATTTAAAAATACATTGAATTTTTTAGCGCGCAAAGGAACGGATTGTTTTAGATACTTTTCTACTTCTGAAATACTGATATTTTTCGTAAGTTTATTTAAAATGATTTTGGTACCCTCTTTATCAAGTGGGCTGGCAAGTTCTGTTTTAATGGGCAATTCCCAACTATCAGATGATTGCCATTGCGCGCGATTAAAAATAACAGAGTATTTGAATTTGCCTTTTACGCTTTGGATAATAAATTGATTAGTTAAAGATAGCGCAGAAAATTTTCCAATACCAAATTGTCCGATTCTTTTTCGTCCGAATCGCGGGGAGACATTTCTTACTTTTTTTTCTTCAGAACCAATGGTAAAAAATTGTTCCATCCCTTTTATGTTCATTCCATTGCCGTCATCTTCTACTGTAATTTTATTATCTAAAATCATCACAAAAACCCTTGTCGCGTCAGCGTCATAGGCGTTATTTACTAACTCGCGTATAAATTCAATACTTTCGCGGTACATCTTTTCGCCCAAAGTAAAAAGATGGCTTTTATCCACAGTGATTTTAATTTTAGAATTATCGTTTACCATATTTAATTCATTTTTAACTAGATATAGATGTTTTGTCAAGTGATTCAACTTGTAGGCGCTTCAAGCGCCTACAAGTCCAACAGGCGGATGCATCCGCCTGTTG
>JAYEKT010000065.1:0-2608 GCA_034716735.1 Patescibacteria group bacterium | reverse complement strand
TTCTTCAACTTTTTTTAGTAGTTCTAATGATATTCCCGCTTTTTCTCCTAATTGAATTAGTGAGCGGATATCCTTTGGGAGACACTTGCCACCATATCCCCTAAATCCTTTATGAAATACTTCTAAATGAGAACGGCCGATTCTTTTATCTGGAGCTGTACACTCTTTTACTGTGTCATAATCTACATCTAATTTTTGGCACAAATCATAAATTTGATTGGCAAATACTACTTTGGTAGAAAACCAACTGTTGCCGAAATATTTTACCATTTCCGCAACTCGCGCTGGAACTATGCGTTCAAATGGCGCCAAAGGTAAAATTTGCATAATATCTAAAGCCACGTTGTGGCTTTTTTCTGTGTAGCCGATAATTTGTCTATCAGGATAATTCATATCTTGATCAGCTGTAACTTCAGTTAAAAATTCAGGATTAAACAAGATTTTTAATTCTGGATATTTTGTTTGGAGTTTTTCTGTGGCGCCTGGTAATACTGTGGATTTTATTACTACTATTTTTCCAGGATTTAAAACACTAAGAGCATTTTCAACATAAGAAAGATCAAATCCCTCTTGTTCGTTATACGGCGTAGGAACACCAACAAACACAACATCAGATAAATTTATTTCTTTACGAGAACCTTGGTTCTTGGGAGGATCGTATAATATCGGCTCAATATTTTTTCCCTTAAAATATCTTGCGACCGACCCCCCAACCATCCCAGTTCCCATTATTCCAATTTTGTAATTTGTCATATTAAATATTTTTTTAATTTATTTAAATAAAATTTACATGCATAGGTTCGTCGGTATTACTGTGATATTCCAAAGAAACATTGCCTTTCTTTAAGTCCCATAGAAATTCATTAACTTTGTGTTGCAGACAAAGTGTGCCGCACATTGTGCGAGCGTCAAATTGGTCTGAAGCAATAAAATTCATTACTTCATCATATCTTTTACTTTCCCAAATGTCTTTGAATCGTTTTTCTGTTATATTACCAATGTGATATTTGTCGCTATATTTGTCGTTAAATAACATTCCACAGGGAGCAACCAAACCAGAACCAGACATTTGTAAAATAAACGGCGCGCCAAAACAGCTAGAATACTTGCGCTTGCCACCGCTTAAAATTTTAGACCACTTTGCTTTAACAAGATAATTGTCGTCTGAATATTTTTCTGCTTCTTTTAATATCTCAGTGAGTTCAAAATATTTACTGTAATTAACCCCCAAACTACCGTCCTCATCGTCACTGCAGTGTTTTATCACTAAGTAGTCCACCCCAAGTTCTTTACCTAGTTTGGTTAATGGAATAACTTGATCTTTAAACTGGGGCATTAAAACCATCTGTAACCCAATTGTAACATCCAAATTGTTTTGTTTCTTAATTTTTACACATTCTCGTACATTGTCACATACTTTATGAAATGCAGCCGTGTCACATCCATGAATTTCAGCATATCTTTCTGGTTCACCGGCAGATATATTAAATCTTAAATAAGTTAATGCAGGCAATACTTCTTCTAAGCGTTCCTTTTTTAGCAAAAAACCATTTGTGCCTAAAGCCATATCTAATCCATTGCTTTTTCCTCTAAGTATTGCGTCATATAAATAAGGAGAGCAAGTGCTTTCGCCGTCGCTAACAAAACTAATTGCCTTAACTCCAATTTCAGCTGCATCGTCAAGAAAATTAAAGATAACTTCTTTTGTCATTCTTTTGTCTTCATTGTTGGATTGTAGTTGTCCATAACAATAAACACATCGATAAGTACAACTACGGGTCAAAGCGCAATCTATGGTAATAGGCGCAATTTTTTCACCTCGTAGCCATGCTCTTATTCTGTCTTGATGCCAATTAATTTTATGACCATCAAGTATTATTTTTTCTGGTGAAGTATCAAGAGGTTTGTCTGTATTTTTATTATTCACCTTAAAATAAATGTCTTTAATTAAACGCACATACCCTTCTGCAATCTCTAAAAAAGAATCAAAATTCATTATTTTAGATTCTCCTCCTTTTCTTACAGATAGTTTACAAGGAACTTCGGCAAATGAATAGCCCTTTTTCACAAGCCTTACTAAAATATCAGATTGAAAGAAAGCGCTGTTGTCTCTATTGTCTAGCCCTTTTAATATAGATTTTTTGTAAAGGGCTGTTCCATTAGTGTAATTAAAGTTAGTTAAAAAGGTAGTATTAACAATTAAACGATAGAGAGAAGAAAGAAAATTTCTATAAAAAGATCTAACATCTCTGTTAATAATAAAAGGTATAACAATGTCTACGCGCTCAAGCAATTTATGATATTGTAAAATTTCTAGAGAATCATTCTCATTATCTCCCGGAACCATGACAACAAATTCTCCACTGGCATTATCAACGCCATCCCAAAAAGAAGCGCCAATTCCTTCTCGTTTAGTATGATTAAATAGTTTGACTAATCCTGACGATTCTCTCATTTTTTGCTCTACTAATTGAGGAGTAGAATCTGTGCTACCATCATTAATTACAACAACCTCACCATTAATATCTAACTCTTTAAAAGCTGATAAGATATTATCAATGGCTGGTAATATATTTTTTTCTTCATTCAGCGCAGGAACAATAGTGGT
>JAYEKT010000064.1:0-33945 GCA_034716735.1 Patescibacteria group bacterium | reverse complement strand
CAAAAGTTTGTTTTGGATTATTTGAAAAGTATTTTGTATTAACCCCGTTTGAAATTACAAAAATTTGAGCATATTCAAAAAGTGTTCCAGTAAAAGAGTGTTTATGGTACCGCTGAATTTGATTAAAAGCTTCTTTCATTTCCATTCCTCTGCGTTTTAGTTCAATTTGAACAAGCGGAAGCCCGTTTACAAGAAGGGTTACATCATACCTATTTTCATAATGGCCCTTTTGAGTAATTTGTTGCGCCACCTGATATTCATTCTTGCACCACTTGTCCATGTTGAAAAATCTAATATACCTATCTTTCCCGTCATCTCCTTTAAATAAAAACCTATCACGCAAGGTTTTTGCCTTGTGAAATCTGTCGCCTTTTTTCAAGTGATTTAAAATTTTTGCAAACTCTTTGTCGGAAAATTTTATCTGATTAAATTTTTCTAACTGCTTTTTAAGGTTTTTAATAAGCTCTTTGTCGTCCTGGATTACGATACTCGAAAACCCCAGCCTATTCAGCTGTTTTATTAAGGTATTTTCGAGTTTTTGTTCGGATTGGTGGGTCATATATTTATCTTTTTTTCTGAATACCAATGCTTGTGGCGATTAATGTACGCATTTAAACCATCATGGCGTAGCGCTAATTTTTTCATTTCTTCAATTTGTATAACCTAGATATTTCCTTTACGGACTCCACTTTTTTTGTTGGATCAGCGATGAACGCTGTATTTTCACAATATTCCGATAAAATTATATTTTTTTTCTTTTTTGAGTTAAAAAATATTTTATCTTTTAGCCAATTATATAAACGTCTTAACGACCAAAAAAATTGATTAAAATAAATTGCTGTACCAAATATAAGTAAACCAGCATATAAGGACTTAATTATAACTGGATCTAAACCAAATAATAACTTAAAGTCAGCAGTAAAAAGTACTGCCCACGCTGGGATTAAAATAATCAAATCCCTTATAGTAATTTTACTTTTATTTGCTTTTGCAAAATTTATTAAATGAAGCTTTAAGTCTGCTTCGTTAATCCTAATATACTCTGGATCTGGATATTTATATTCTTTTGTCATAATTTCATTATTATTTTATAAATCCAATTTTTTCCTTTATTGTTGGTCTATACTTACTTAGTATCTTCCAAGCTTCTGAACAACCTACTAAATTGCATATTTTACCAGCCACTATACTTTTTGAGATACCAACTATTTGAGAAATCTTTTTAATTCTAATATCAAGTGGTGCGTTTTTTTCTATTTTATTCTTAATTTCATCAAAATCTGAATATAATATACTTGAAGCGAATTCATTTGCATCTATCTCAAACTCATTTTTTTGTCCGTCTTCATCAAAGTCAATAAAAACTTTCTTCTTACTATGTTTAACAATATGCCCAGCTTCGTGGTAAAAATTAAACCAAAAAATATCTTCCCGCTGATTTTCAACTTTAAGCAAAATCACTGGATGATTGGCAATTCTCATGGTCGCCCCACCAAAAACAGTATTCGTCATATTAGGCACATATACCACAATGACACCCACCTTCAAACACTCTTCTTGTAATAATCTTAAAAAATCTTTTTGCGTTTCATTTGATATTTTTTTCAACTTCGGCAATAATTTTAAAAAATTTATTTTATTATATCTGGAAATACCACCGTCCTTTAATATAGCTTTAGCCTTTCTGTCTCCAATCTTTAAAATTGCCGCCAAATTGTATTCACTTATATCTTTTTTGCCCCCCTTTCTAAAAGCAACTCCAAGGAAAGCTTCATCTGGGATTGACCGTAAAGAATAAGAACCAAAAAAATTTTTAATATCAATAATTGCTTTTTTGCAATTTATTCTTGTATTTAAAAGATAGTTTTCAAATATATGACCTTTTTGCAATTCTTTAAAGGTAGCCTTAACGTTGTCTTTAAAAAATTGAACTTCTTCTGTTTCTTCGAGCTCTTTTACTTTAGAAATTTCTTGATCGTATTCAGACTGCATATTCAACCAAAATTGAACAGAGGGGCTTCCATCAAAAACTCTTTCTAATGCCAAAGCTATGTCTGTAGTTATGGGTTCTACTCCTTTTATAATCCTATTAACTGTTTGAGCAGTGTAGCCAATCTTTTCAGCTAAAGCTTTTTGGGTTAAACCAAAAAAATCTAATTCGTCCTGCAATGTTGCTCCAGGATGTTCAGCCGTCAAAAAATCAACACCATAAAGACCCTGTTTCTTTTTGTTTTCTATATACGATTTTTGATTTTTTGTAGTCATATTCTTATAGATTAATTATTTTTTTAATGATAATCTTTTTTAATCTCTAAAATCTCTAAAGCAGTAATACTTTCTTTAATGAACTGTCCATTACCATCCTTTCTAAATTCTTCAGCAGGTTCACAAATTAATCTTGCTGGATAATCAAAATCCACCGCAAAACAATTTTTTAAATTACCTTGTAAAAAATGCGCTTTTGCGCTGGCTGGTATATCTGTAAAACAAATAGCATTTTTTAATTGCGTCAATCGTCTATTGGCGATATTATTAGACCTCACTTTTTTTGCTACCTGTTTTTTTATTTTGTTATCTCTAAATGATATCTCCATATCTATTATAATCTATATTAAAAAAAATTGCAACTTTATCTTAAAGTGTTGTGTTAATAATTTTATTATAACACACTCTAAAAAAATTGCAAGTTTACACAAACAACCCCTACATCAAACCTTTTTTCCATTGCTCGGCTTGGGTTATTTATTTTAGTTACTTTCTCCCTCCTCTTTTTCTGCTAAATAATTTTTTAATTGTTCTTCATAGGAGGCCGGATCTTGATAAAACAATGCTTCGCTATAAGATATTCCATCTAATTCATTTTCGCTATCTAAAAATTGATTAAATTCTTCGTTGTCTTCATACTTAGCCTCTTCAAAGGAAGATAGGTCTGCGACAAAGAAAGTTTCCAGTACATAGTAGACTATACTATCCGTAACTTCGGCAATAAATTGTGCTAACCTAACATCACTATCTTCCTCCTTTGGCGATACTTTACCATGAGAAACATCACCTCTTTTATTTCTTATTTCTGTCATTCTACAAACGAGTCCACAAGTTCTATTAATAAATTCTGGATCATGCGGTATTGCACTAGGAATATTATCTAAAACTTTGTTTAATAACTCCCTTGACTGATCAGTGCCTCTACCATTTTCTTTAAAATCTATCTTTAATTTTTTTAAAATTGTTTTAGAAACTCCTTCTATTAAAGATTTGCAACTTTCAATGGCAATATCTGGCATCTTTTTAACATTCTCTTCTATTTTATCTAAAATATTATGGTAATATTGAAATTCCGGAAAATCACTTCTTTTATCATCAATTAACCTTCTGGTCTTATTCATAAATTATTACACAAACAACCCCTGCATTAAGCCCTTTTTCCACTCCTCTGCTTGGGTTATTTGTTTTTCTTTTAATTCTATCAGATTATCTAAGGAAGTCAAAAATTCTGCGATTTTTTGCTGTTCTGGAAGTGATGGAAGATTAATTTTTATCTTTGATAGATTCCCTTTTGGTAATTGTTTTAATGCTGAACCGGTCTGTAATTCCTTAAATTGTTTTTGCCCAATTCGCGATGATAAATAATTTAATAAAAATCTTGGCAAAATATCATTACCGCACCTTAATAAACAAATTTGCGCGTTGATATTGGCATCGTCAAATTCTTCATCTACATAGGCAAGCATACCAATTTCACCCCTTGTTGTAACTAAAATATCACCTTTTTTTAAATGGCCACTTTGTAGCATTTTATGTAAATCACTACCTATATATTTCATATCATCCCAAACCACTTTGAGATCTTTTATATTGTTTGCACGAATAAAGGGAACTCCAGTATCTTTCATTTCACTCGCCTTTGGATACATCTCCCCATAATTTCCATCAGATACGAATACTTTTATTTCCCCCAACCCCTTCTCCTCCCAATCTGGAAAATTTTTACCGTTGTCGTCTTTGAAACGGATGCAATTTTCTGGATTCCCGCCTGCGCGGGAATGACAAGAGAAGTCAAAAATCTTTTGCATCATTCCTTTTTTATATTCTTCCATTTTTTCCTTTTCCGCGCGAAGATTTTCAATCCACTCATCTACCCCTCCCAAAAACCCAGCGATTTTTTGTTGTTCCTTCAATATAGGAAAACAAAATTTTAAACTAGAAAATTGAGTTTTATTTAATTGTGGAACAGCTTGAGTACCTGCTAACAATTTAATTTTCTTTGAATCATTTAACAACCTATAAAAAATAAAATCATCTAAATTATTTTTATTTGATTCTATTGAATTAATTTGTTGATTTGTCGAACAATCTCTATCAGCTTGTGCGACTTTTCCTATAGTTGAACCAATACACACAAACAACGTTGCATTTTTTCTAACCCCCCTTCCATAGCCAAAACCCAATTTGCTTAATTTGTTTTTTGTATCTCTGATATAACGTTTGTTTCCGATATCTGCTGGTGATATAAACATAAACTCGTCTCCATAAAAATCGCGTTCTGCTGTTGGTGGAGTCGTACCTGTAATAATATCCCCCACCTCCCCCAACCTCCTCTCCTCCCACGCACCAGAAAACTCCGGAAAACGAAGTTTCGGGATTTTTTTATTTTTTGATTTTTTGTTTTTGGCTGGCATTTTATTTAAAAAATATAGTAACTTTTTTATTTTAATTCTTTAATATTCTCATTATATTTCTTTAGTTCCTCCCTAACCTTCTTTTCCATTTTTACATGCGAAATATTACCCGCATTCTGTAAAATCTTTTTGTCATTTAAAACTAAAAAACCATCTAATTTTTTAATCCAATCCCTCATATACATCACTCTCTTTTCTATACTTTGCAGTTCTGCAAAAGATAAAAATTGCTCTACTAATAAATTTAATCTTTTAAGTTCCAGCTCTTCTAAATAATTCTTTGCAACCTGTGCTTGATCGCGTGTGATGATCTCACCCTTCCAATTCGTTAATCCTAAATTATCCTTGCTACTACTTACACGACTGGAAACAATTTCTGCTGCAGTTAAGCCAGTTATAGCAAAATGAAATTTATTTTGTACTACTGAAAAAAATTGCTTAGCGTAATCTGATCTCGAATCATAATCCGCGCTAGTAGCAAAAACGTCTTTTACTTTTTGATAAAAATTAGCTTCCGAAGTTCTAATTTTTCTAATCCGATCTTCCCATTCTTCAAAATATGTTTTTTCTACCCGACCTTCAGCCAATCGTTCGTCGTCCATAGCAAAACCCTTAATAATGTAATCGCGCAATTTTTGAGTTGCCCAAATACGAAACTGTGTACCACGCAAGGAATTAACCCTATACCCAACGGAAATAATTGCATCTAGATTGTAAGATTTAATCGGTCTATTCACACTCCGTCCGCCCTCTATTTGAACTACCGAGGAATCCTCGGAAGTTAAATTTTCCACTAATTCTCCTTCAAAATAAATATTCTTTAAATGAAGCCCTACATTATCCACAGAGCAATCAAAAAGCTCTGCCATTTGCTTTTGCGAAAGCCAAACAGTTTCATCTTTTACCTGAACTTCAATTTTTGTCTTACCGTCTTCAGCTTTATAGATGATTATTTGATTATTTTTGTCTTCTTGCATAATTTTAACAATTTACTACTCTAAAACGGCTTATCTATCTTCAACTCCTTACAATATTTTGTGATTCTTTTCTCTATCTCTTTCTCTTTTGACTGAAATCCTCTCAACTCTTTCGCGACTTTATCAATATCTATTTCCTCTTCTTCTTCAAAAGTATCTACATAGCGCGGAATGTTTAAGTTATAATCATTTTCTTTAATTTCTTCCAAGCTTGCTTTATGAGAATATTTTTCTATCTCTTTACGCTTTTCATAAGTTTCAAAAATTTTTGTAAGATTTTCATCAGTCAGGTGATTTTGATTTCTTCCTTTTTCAAACTCTTTTGACGCGTCAATAAATAAAATATCCTCATCATCTTTACGACATTTTTTAAATACCAGAACGGTTACTGGAATAGAAGTTCCATAAAAAATATTTGCAGGAAACCCGATAACCGCATCTAAATAATTTTGACTTTCTATAATATATTTTCTTATCTGCCCTTCTGCGCCTCCTCTGAACAATACGCCATGCGGTAAAACAACAGCCATTGTTCCATTATCAGCCAAGTGATAAATCATATGTGTTACAAAAGCATAATCTGCCGCGCCTTTTGGCGCTAATCTTCCATATTGAGAAAATCTTTCATCTTGCGCTAACTGTGGATCACTATCGCTTTTCCATTTTGCGGCAAAAGGAGGATTGGCAACTATTGCCTCTGCTCTTAAATCTGGATGCGCGTCTTCCACTAAAGTATCTCCTTGTTGAATATTAAAGTCATTAAAATTAACGCCGTGCAATATCATATTCATACGCGCGAGGTTATAGGTTGTTCGATTAAGTTCTTGCCCAAAGTAATTGCCAACATCAACAAAGTCACCTATACGAAGCAAAAGCGAACCCGAACCACAGGTTGGATCGTAAACTGAGCAAATTTTCTTTTTATCTTCTGTTACAATTTGAGCCAACAAGCGTGATACTTGTGCGGGGGTATAAAACTCACCACCTTTTTTACCAGCGCCTGCGGCAAATTCTCCAATAAGATATTCATAAGCATCACCAAGTAAATCGCTTTTTGAATCTTCTAATTTAAAATCTATTTCACTTAGAAGTTTAAAAATTTCAATAATTGTTTCATTTTTTTGATTTTCGCGAGAACCAAGTTTTGAAGATGTTAAATCTACATCATCAAAAAGACCCTTAAAATCATCTTCACTTGCTGTGTTTTTAGATGTTTGTTCAATGGTATCTAAAACACTTTTTAGATCTTCTAAAATAAAATCTTCTTGATTTTTTATTTCCCCCTTGCCTTTTTTAACAAGATAAGAAAATAATTCTTTTGGTTTTAAGAAAAAACCGAGGTGTCCGACGCACGCTTTTCTTACCTCTTCCAAAGTTAATTTACCCTCTTTTGTACTTTCTTTAATTTCTGCAAATTTAAAATCTTCCCGCACAAGAAGCTTTTCATTGACATAGCGTTCTAATTTTTCGGAAAGATATTTGTAAAAAATGAAGCCAAGAATGTAATTTTTATATTCATCTGCGTTCATTTTACCGCGAAGCGTGTCGGCTACTTTCCACAATTGACGCTCTAATGTCTTTTTTTGTTCAGTTGTCATAATTTTCTATGCTTAAAAAATTTTAATTTCTACCTCCATTCTCCCACATTTTCTTAATTTTTGCAATTCTCTAAACACGCCACCCCCTGGCGTGTTTTTGTGGATCCACTGGATAAACCAGAGGATGACAGGGTAGGCGGGGGTTTTTGAATATCTTAAAACCCTCAAAGCGGGCGAGCGGAATCGAACCGCCGTCTCATCCTTGGCAAGGATGTATAATAGCCGTTATACGACGCCCGCTTTGAGGGTTCAAAGCTAAAATAATTGTAATAAATTTCAGCGCTTTTGTCAATTTAAATTACAGCTATTTGCTTTACCCTTGACAAAAACACAATTTTGTGATATTTTATAGAAAAATCATGGTTCATTTATTTAACGCCAAAAACAAAGGAGATTTTGATGGAAAAGAAGATGAAGATTGTTGATGGGAAATTGAGATTTTGGTATGGCGATATACAGCCCAGGATAGACTGTCAAGAATTATGTGATTTAACGATTGGGCTCTGCATCTTAAAACCAGATATTACATATCTCAAACTAAAAGATACTATTACAGATATTTTGAGTGAAAAACTAAGTATATGTCTTGAAAAAAAATTTACCTTCAATGAAAAATTAATTTTTGATATGTATCCTGGTTTCCACGAACTAAAGTGGGCAAACGATCTCAAAAAATATCTTTTATCTGACGTATCACACGCTCTTATCTTAACTGGTCCAGATGTTATAAATGAACTCAATGAAATAAAAAATCATGTGCGTCATTTATATAAGCATACTGAGGGAAACATTATTAATTTAATGCATACATCAGACACTACTGAAGATACTCTCCGAGAATCATTACTTCTATTCAAAAAAGAAAGTATCATCAATGCCATAAAGGCAAAAATATAATAATGGGGAGAAAATTCTCCCCATTCTTTAATACACAAATATTATGACAAAAATATTTTACGCCATTTTTTTAGGATTTGCGACTATTTCATTCTATTGGTATTTTAAAATATTTATATCGTATAGATGGATCAAGAAAAGCCGAAAAATATCCTTAAAACACTCTGACAGATACCATAAAAATTTATATGCGCTAATACCTGTCTTAGATGAAGTAGAAAGAATTGAACAAACGGTTAAATATTTTACAAATACCTTTAAGCATATCAAAAAATTTCGTATTATTTTAATTTCTACAGAAAAAGAGTTTGAATTGTTTGATAAAAGAACACAGTTCTTATTAAAAAACTTAGAAAGCATCAATCAGATTCAACTTGTCCGCGACTTTATTAATTTAAAATGCAAAACTGATATAAAGAATATCGGTGATAATTTATTTGACGCAAAAGAAAAAGCAAAAAGAATAATAAATAAGCGAGAAAATACAATAAAAATTATTAAAAAAATATCCCGAAATAATCCCTTGGTAAAAACTTATCACTACCCAAAACTAAATGGCAATATGTCAAACCAACTGAACTATGCTATTGATTTGATTATTAAAAACAACAAGCGCGACAATGATATTTTCTGTGTTTATAACGCTGACTCAAAGCCACATCCAAAAACATTTAACTGGGTTTTGCAGATGTCAAAAAAAAGCAATATCAAAGTATTCCAACAATATGGAAATTATCTCGGAAATATACAAAACTTTAAGGGCGTAATTAGTGGTAAGATATTAACCTCGGCTGCGTTATGGCAGACGAGGTGGAGCATTGGATTTGAAATATACCACGCTCTAAAACAATTGAAATTCAAAAACCGCAAACAGTCATTTAACTATCCGCTAAATTACTGCATAGGGCATGGTCTATTTTTTACGAGAGATATCTACCAAAACTTGAATGGGTTTGATACTACAACTCATAATGAAGATGCTATTTTTGGATTAAAACTAAGCTACGCCGAAGAACTAATTATGCCAATTCCCTACTTTGACGAATCGGATACGCCAGACAGTGTAGAGAGTATATACAAACAAAAAGCAAATTGGTTTTTTGGTCCGTTACAATCGTTTAATTATTACAAAAAGATAGTAGGTGAACAGGTGCTTGAAAAAAAGAGGGACAAAATGAGATTATTTATCCTGTCCTCCAAACTTTTTTCCCATGCCGTCTATTGGGTGTTCGGTCCCACATTTATGACGCTCTCGCTTATTATTGCCATATATAAAAACAGCCCATATTTTTGGGCTGTTTTTATATGTGAATCAATATTATTTTTATCAATCCCCAACTTATTAAGTTGGCTTATCGTAGATAGAAAAAAAATAAAACTACGGAACTCGTTGTTAGGTATTCTTTTGGGCGCAATCCCTTGCTACCTTCTTCATGGACTATCTTCATACAGAACTCTATTAAAAATTTTAATTAGCAAAATATTTAATAAAAAGGTCTTGAAAGAAAAAACTGAAATGTCTTAAAATTTAAGAACATTATGACTCTTTGAATTTAATAAATCAAAGCAATCCTGCAAATAACTAACTTTCTTATATTTATCAGAATCTACCATATCTATCCATGCATAATCTTCATGCTCTTCAGGACTAAGTTTTATATCCCCGCTAGAATATTCTGCTAAAAAAACCAATGTAATAAACTGTTTATTTTTACCTGTGTCTATATTAGAAAATTGAAAAAATAAATTAGGATTTTCTATATCTATCCCCGACTCTTCTTTGGTTTCACGCATCGCGCCAACCATAGGGTCTTCCCCTTCTTCCAGAGTTCCTCCAGGAATATCCCAATATTCGGGTAGCACATCATTGATTTTGGCTCTTTTAGTAATAAGAACCTGCTTCTTATCATTAAAAATGAGTGTATGAACGATTAGTCCTTTATCCATATTGATATTTATTAGTTAATAAATTATATTTTATATACTATCAAAAAAATTTATATGAATCAAATAAGACAGAAGAAAATAAAGTTAGTCTTTTATAGAACCCTCTTCTCCCAATCAGGGGCTTCTTTGACAATGGGAAGTATTGCGTCCCTTTTAAGAAAAAATGGATATAAAGTAGATTTGTGTTTTTTAGAAAAACGAGATCTACATGCTACAGAAAAAATTCTAAAAGATAGGGAGAGATATAATATCATTATTGCAAAACCAAATTTTAAAGATTATAAAGAATTATTCAATATTCTTGCTGGACTCAAAAAATATAAAAAAATAAACAAAATTTTTATTTGTGGTCCATACGCATCTCTGAATGCTGAAGAATTGATAAAGGATTATGTATGGATAGACGGTGTGATAACAGGCGCGATTGAAGAAACATCTTTAGCTTTAGTTAATTCTCTTAACAAGGATTGTAGCAATTTTGACACCAATTGCCCCGGAGGTATCTGGAGAAAACCATCTACAAATCAAATCAGCTCAAATAAAATAAGGAATGCAACGATCTCGCTTAATAAATTGCCATTTCCTGCCCGAGATATAGAAGCTCAAGAAAATGTAAAATATATAAATATAGAAGCGTCTCGCGGTTGTGCTTTTGGATGTAGTTTTTGTCATAATCCAATAATGGCAAAATTTAATAACAAAAAAGGTGTTGTTGATATGAAAAACCCTAAATTAGTGGTAGATGAGATGGAATATTTGCATAAAAAATTAAATAAAACCCTTTTTATCTTTAATGATGATTGTTTTTGGAGAGGACCAATGGACAACGATAGAATAGAAAAGTTTTGTTCTGAAATAAAAAAAAGAAAGTTAAATATCAAATTCTATATTTACTTAAGATGCAAGCCATTTATTAGCGAAAAACTTTTAAAAAAACTTTCCTCTGTGGGGTTAGCGCGAGTTTTCTTGGGCTTAGAAAATGCGTCAAAAAGAAGTCAGGCGGTATTCAATAAGACAATAGAAAAAAATATATATTCGCAAATCAAAAAAAGATTAGAGGCTCGTCATATAAATATTCACATCGGATATATTGTGTTTGAACCCTACTCAACTATAGATGATATAATCCTAAATTTTGATTACCTACTAAAAATAAGAAAATTATTTAGGTTAGGGGTGATATTGGAACCTATGCGCGTCATCCCAAGCTCTAAACTTCATATTAAATTACAAAGTGACAACTTAATATCTAAAAATACAAAATGCGATAAAATTACTTATGGATATAATTTTTTAAATACGGATGTTGGGAAACTACTAAAAAAATTAAAAAAGATTTTTTCTGAAACGCTAAATCCAGAGGCATATGAATACGAATATTATTGCACAACTTGTAAATTATTGGAGACTCTACTTAAAAAAGAAAAAAATAAATACAAAAAAATTATTAGGGATGATTTTAAAGAATTTAACCAAATGCGAGATATCTCTATGAATCTACTATCGGAATATCTTAAAAATACTGCGCGCCTAACTGCGCGCGGTGATTTGCGCGAATTAAATCAAGAAGATAAAAGTTTCATTGATAAATTTAGGACTATTTCGCAATCAATCAAAATTAAACACGCCGATATAATAACTAAGACGATAGAAGGTGGGGGTCGTGATATTGTCAAAGAAATATATATTGGAATAGATAGGATATGATTAAATGTTCACCATTTCCAAAAGCGTTAGAAATCCAAACAGCATCTTATTGCAATGGAATGTGCGCGATATGTCCTTATCGCGACATTAAGGACTCAAAATCACATGGCGTTATGAGCAAAGATTTATTTAAGAAAATTATTGATCAAATAAAAAATCCCTGGGGCATCAAAATTATCCCCTACCTCAATAACGAGCCATTTTTAGATCCTTATTTTATTGATCGTCTGAAGTATATAAATAAAAAATGTCCTGAAGCTGAAATTGAAATATCCACAAATCTTTCTATGCTTAATGAGGAAATGCAAAACAAAATGCTTGGGATAAATATTAGAGATTTGCGTATGAGTATTTTTGGATTTACAGAAAAGACCCATAAAAAAGCAATGCCTGGAATATTATGGAAAAATGTAAAACAAAATCTGGATTTATTAGTTTCAAACAAGAAGCTTAGAAATAGTATTGGGCAACTTAGCATTGTAATGATTGACTACCCGCGCATTAGTCAAAAAGATATTGAAATCGCTAAAAAATTCTGTGAAAAAAACTGTATTAAATTTGAATTGTGGGGTTTTCTTGATAGATCTAATAATGTTAAAAAATACAAAAATAATATTTATAAAAAACAGACCGCTGGCTGTCAGCAAAACAGACCGCTTGATAGGATACATATTACATACTCTGGGAAAGTTATCCTTTGTTGTATGGATTGGAAATCTGATTATATTCTTGGAGATTTAAACAAGCAAACAATACAACGGGTTTGGGACTCAACAAAGTATCGCAAAATAAGAAAAAGAATTTATTTAAAAAATGAAAAAAGTATTGCGTTGTGTAAAAAATGTAAATTAGCGCTATGATTATATCGTTTGATGGAAATGTTTTTACTGGAAAAACCACTATTATATCAAAACTATCGTCTAAATACGGATTTAATAAAATTGTTGAGTATTGTGATATCCTAAAAAATATCCCACTAAAGGATACTCACGATAGCGTCTATAAAAATGAACAAGTAAGATACCTTAAAGTTGATAAAAAAAGAATGCTACAAATTCATAATGGAACCAACCTATTAGATAGAAGCTTTATTTCTATGAGCGCCCATGTTTATGCTATCTATAAAAAAGGATTATTTGATATGCGATTATTCTATCTGAAAGAATTAGAATTCTATTTCAACAAAAATGAAATCATAATACCTAATAAATACATTATCGTATCTTGTTCGTATAAAACAGCTCTCAAAAGATATAAACTAAATAATGCTATTAAAAAAACGGGGAGAAAGTATATAGATAAAGAATATTTTGATTATATAGATATTTTTAATGAAATGTGGTCAAGAGAATTCCCTACTTTAATCATCAACTCTGATCGTAAATTGAATTATAAAAAAACTTTTGATTTCATATGTAATAAACAGAATGATAGTGATGATAATAAAATAATATTGATTATTAAAAAACTATTAGATATTCCATTAAGTATTGCTGATCAGAAGATTTTAAAACGCAAATAATTTTACAAAGCCACCCTTGCATCAACTACTACTTCTCCCAATCCACCACCAAAACTCCTTTACCGTGTTTTTTGACGACGAGTTTTTGTTTTTCTTTCCATCTTAATTCCTTCATTAGTTCCTTTGGGATATTTATATAATAACTATTGCGACCGTTTTTTACGATTTTTCTTATGTCAGACATATTTTTGGTATGTTCACGGTATGTTCATTGAACATACCATTTTATAAATCTCTTTTTTTATTATCTCATACTCTATATAAGAAAACAAAAACTTGCGCATCTTTTTAGATATGATAAGATAGTATGGAATTTAATTTATGGATTCCTGCCTTCGCAGGAATGACAAATGAATGGATTCCTGCCGGAGTTTACCCCATATTTATTACGGGGCAGGAATGACAAATGGCTATGACATCTAAAATATATTCTGCGGCGACGATTGGCTTGGAGGCAAAGCCAATAGAAGTTGAATCCTGCATTACAGGCGGATTTGTAAATTTTGTAATTGTTGGTTTGCCAGATACTGCGGTTCAAGAATCGCGCGAGCGCGTAAAGGCTGCTATTAAAAGCAGTGGTTTTACTTTTCCTCGTCCACGCATTGCTGTAAATCTTGCGCCAGCAGATATTAAAAAAGCAGGACCTTCATATGATTTGCCAATTGCTATTAGTTTGCTTTGCACTTCAGGTACAATAAAAACAACTCAAGCCACACCAGAAGACAAGCACCAAAATCTTTTTATTGGCGAGCTTGCATTGGATGGGACTCTTCGTAGAGTAAATGGAATTCTTTCAATTGCAACAATGGCAACATCACTTGGCGCAAAAACACTTTATCTTCCTGAAGATAATGCGCGAGAAGCTGGGCTTGTTCCAGGGTTTGAAATTATTCCTGTAAAAAATCTTCGTCAACTAATACTCCATCTTCAAGGCATAGAATTGATAGCCCCATACCAACGTGGAAAAATTAATTTAGAAAACTCTGGGCTTTCTGATTTTGACATGGGGTTTGTAAAAGGACAGGAAAACGCCAAGCATGTTTTAGAAATTGCCGCCGCAGGCGGACATAACATTTTAATGACTGGCCCTCCTGGTTCTGGAAAAACATTGTTAGCGCGCACGCTTCCAACAATCCTCCCCCGCCTCACTTTGAATGAAGCGCTTGAAATGACAAAAATTTGGTCAATTGCTGGTCTTTTGCCATCAAGTAAGCCATTGATAACAGAACGAACATTTAGAAGTCCACATCACACATCTTCTGGCGTCGCTCTTGTTGGCGGAGGAACATGGCCAAAACCTGGTGAGATTAGTTTGGCGCATCGCGGAGTTTTGTTTTTAGACGAACTTCCAGAATTTAATCGTTCAGTTTTAGAAAATTTACGCCAACCACTTGAAGACGGATTTGTTACTGTCTCGCGCGCATCAGGAACCCTGCAATTTCCCGCAAAATTTGTTTTAATTGCCGCTCAAAATCCTTGTCCTTGTGGATATTTGAATGATCCTAATGGAAAATGCGATTGCTTGCCCGGACAAATTTCAAAATATCATAGAAAAATTTCTGGACCTCTTTTGGATAGAATTGATTTACACACTACTGTGCCAAAAATTGATTTTGACAAATTAGACGATACAACAATTGGTGAACCATCGCGCGTTATACGCGAACGCGTGCAAAAAGCGCGGGATATTCAAACTGCAAGATTTAAAGATTTAGAAATTTTCACAAACACAGAAATGTCGTCGCAAACAATCAAAAAGTTCTGCCCAGTTAATGACGAATCAAAACAACTTCTCCGCCAAGCAGTTAACTTAAAAAATCTTTCTGCCCGTGGATACTTTAGAGTATTAAAAATAGCCCGCACAATTGCGGACTTAGAAGAACGAGAAAATATTTCACCAGACGATATTGCCGAAGCGATTCAATATCGTCCAGAAAAGAATTAAACAACTTTCAAAAAGTGCCTTTTCCCCTTTTGTATTAACGCGCCTTTCTTAACTTTTACCTTAATATCTTTTATTACCTTGCTATTTACCTGCACCCCGCCTTGCGCAATAACACGTCTGGCATCAGTTTTGCTCTGCGCAAGCTTGCTTTCGTATAAAACATCTATCAAAAACATCTCTTTCTCTGCTTTAAACTCTGGCATTTTGTCAGGTTTTTCTTTTTTCTGAAAAACTTGCACAAAATTCTTTTCTGCGTCTTTTACTTTTGCCTTACCGTGATACATTGTTACGATTTCACGCGCAAGACGCATTTTAATATCACGCGGATTTTTTGTTTTGAGCTGTTGTTGAATTTTCTTAAGTTCTACGGCTGATAACTCTGTTGCAAATTCAAAATAGTGCATTAAAAGTTTATCTGGAATTGACATTACTTTTCCATACATCTCGCGCGACTTATCTGAAAGTGCAATATAATTACCTAAACTTTTTGACATTTTCTTCTTGCCGTCCAATCCAATCAAAAGCGGACAAGTAATTACTTCTTGTGGCATCATATTTATTTTCTTTTGAAGATCTCGTCCAGCAAGCATATTAAATCTTTGGTCTGTGCCGCCAATTTCAACCGAAGCATTAATCATCACAGAATCATGCGCTTGCATCATTGGATAAAGAATTTCATGCGCGCCAATTTCAATTCCTTCTTTTAATCTCTTTTCAAAATCATCACGTTCTAAAATACGCGCCAAGGGAAATTTTGAAGAAAGTTTTATTAAATCATCAAAAGTAAATTTTTTAAACCACTCTGAATTATAATGAATACTACATTTTTTAAGATTTAAAATTTTCCCAACTTGTTCAAAATATGTTTTTGCATTTTTTTCAATTTCAAGAGCAGTTAGTTGCGGGCGAGTTTTGGATTTTCCTGACGGGTCGCCAATCCTTGCCGTATAATCACCAATGATAAATACGATGGTGTGTCCCAAATCCTGAAATTGTTTAAGTTTGCGCAAAACTACAGCATGTCCCAAATGCAAATCTGGCGCGGTTGGATCTGCGCCAAGTTTAATTCTAAGACAATGCCCTTTTTTTAAATCTTCTTCAAGATGTTCTTTGCCAATAACTTCATCAACCCCGCGATTTAAAATTTCGTCAATTGATTTCTTAGACGCAGTAGAAAGTTTTTTTGATTTTTTGTTCATATAAGTCTATTTTATCACTATTTCTGTCTTTTTACCATCGGCTTTTATCTCTAAATTTTCTATTCTCGCCAATCTTTTTATAATATGTTCTTGTTCTTCTAATAATTTTTTATCTTTTGATATAATTGAAACATCTATCATCCGCCCGCCTTCTACTTTTTGCTCTGCGCGCATATTACGGATTTTTGCAACCACTTCCCTTACTATAACAAACTCTTCTTCTGCTTTTTCATCAATCTTCTTTTTGTCTACTTCTGGCCATTCAGCGATTATCAAATTTCGTTTACCAAGCATTTCTTTCCAAACAACTTCTGTAACATAAGGTATAAATGGATGCCAAAGAATTAAAAGTTTTTCTAAAACATCTTTTAAAACCTTAGTTTTTCCTTCTTCTACTTTTGAAATTTCTAAATACCAATCGGCAAACTCCCCCCATGTAAAATCACGAAGCTTTTCACCGGCAAATGAAAAATTATAATTTTCCAAATCCTCACTAACTTCTTTTATAAGATTATTCAAACGAGATAAAATCCATCTATCTGCCAATGTTTCCTTGCCACCGCATTTTTCTTGAAATGAAATAAAGCGTCCGATATTCCAAAGTTTGTTTGCAAAGTTCCTAAACCCTGCAATTTTTTCTTCTGAAAGCTTTACATCATTACCCGGCGATGTTCCCATTATTAAAGAAAGACGAACTGCGTCTGTTCCATATTTTTCCGCAACATCTAATGGGTCAATAACATTACCCAATGATTTTGACATCTTTTGTCCTTGTTTATCGCGCACTAAACCATGTAAATAAACATTTTCAAATGGTATCTCGCCCAAAGTATAGGTTGTCATTAAAATCATTCTTGCTACCCAGAAAAATAAAATATCATAACCTGTTTCCAAAACTGTTGTCGGGTGATATTTTTTAATATCTTCTGTTTTTTCTGGCCAACCCAAAGTTGAAAAAGTCCAAAGCCCAGAAGAAAACCATGTATCCAAAGTATCCTCATCCTGTTCCCATCCGCTTCCTTTTGGTTCATCAACCCCAACATAAACCTTTTCGCCTTTATACCACACAGGTATTTGATGACCAAACCAAATTTGTCGGCTTATGCACCAATCGCGTAAATTATCCATCCAGTGAAAATAAACTTTTTCAAATCTTTTTGGCATTATTTTAATTTCACCATCTTTTACAACCTTAACTGCAACATCTTTCAAAGATTTATTTTTAAAATACTTGTTTCCTTTTATTGTTATCTTTTTATTAACATCTATAAACCACTGCTTTGATGAAAGCGGTTCCACACCTTCGCCACAACGATAACAAACACTCAAATTGTGTGTAATATCTTCCTCTTTGCTTAAAAACTCATTTTTTTCTAATGATTTCAAAATTCTCTCGCGCGCCTCAAGCGGAGTAAGACCAAAAAACTTTCCTGCTTCTACTGTAATTTTTCCATCTTCGCCAATAACTTTTATAGATTCTAATTTATGTTTTTCTGCCAATTGCGAATCGGCCATTGAATGCGCTGGTGTTACACCAACCGCGCCTGTGCCAAATTCCATATCAACAGATTTATCGCCAATAATTTTTAAACTTAGTCGCTTGCCAACAAAATTTACATCAATAGTTTCGCCAATGTATTTTTTATATCTTTTATCATCTGGATGAACAGCAACGGCAGTATCCCCTAATTTTGTTTCTGGTCTAGTTGTTGCAATTTCAAAAGGAAAATCTTCATCATATTTAAAGAAATATAATTTTGAATCCTCTTCTCTATATTCCACCTCATCATCTGATAATGTAGATTCACATCGCGGACACCAGTTGACCAATCTATCACCTCGGTAGATTAAACCATCATCATACATTTTTTTAAATACTGTCCGCGTAGCCAAAGATCTTTGTTCGTCCAAAGTATATGCCTCGCGCGACCAATCACACGAACACCCCATTTTTCTAATTTGCCTATGAATTGTGTCTTTTGACTGGTCAACAAATTTTCTTACTTCTTTCAAAAAATCTTCTTGTCCTAAGTCGTGACGAGTTTTGTCTTTTTCTTTTAATAATTTCTCCACTTTTGTCTGTGTTGCGATTGCTGCGTGGTCCGTACCAGGGAGCCATAATGTGTCATATCCGCGCATTCTGTGGTATCGCGCCATAATATCTTCTAAAGCAAGCATCACAGCATGCCCAACATGCAAAACACCAGTCACATTTGGCGGTGGCATTACAATACTAAAAGATTTCTTCCTGTCACCAGGAAGGTTATCGGGGTTAAAATAACCGCTTCTTTCCCATCTTTTATAAACCTCGTCTTCGTATTTTTCTGGATTGTAAGCTTTTTCTGACATATATACACAAATTGTACCTGAATACAACGGGGTTGACAAGTTTTTCGCCTTATTATATGATGATGTAATTAATTAAAACGAAAAATATTCGCGTGTGCCCTATTCGTAGCAGGGCTTTACGCGAAGCGTAAATAATCATGAATGACGAAATAGCACAAATTAAGACAATTCTTGGTGAGAGCAAAAAACCACTTATAGTTCTTGCAGAGAACCCATCACACGATGCAATAGCATCTAGTTTAGGATTATATTTACTATGTATGGATTTGAAAAAAAATCCGACTATTGTTTCGCATAATTTTGCCTCTACAAAACCAATTGAATTTCTACCTAAAATAAATTTAATTTCACCAAATCTTGTTAATCTACAAAATTATTTAATTTCAATTGAGATTCCAGAAGATAAAATTGATACTGTAGATCATTTTCATAAAAACAACAAGTTAAATATCTCTCTCAGATTAAAAGAAGGCAGTATAAAGACCGAAAACATCAAATTTGGTTCATCAAAATTTAATTATGATATTATTTTTACGCTTGACGCGGAAAATCTTGAAACACTAGGAAAAATTTATGAAAAAAATCTGGACTTTTTCTATCATACTCCAATTGTTAATATAGACCACAAGCCAGAAAATACACGCTTTGGACAAATAAATTTGGTGGACTTATCTGCGACATCAATTTCTGAAATTATTTATAATATTTTTAATGAAAATGAACAAATTATTGATGAAGATATTTCTACATACTTTTTAACAGGAATTATTTCAAAAACAAAAAGTTTTAAAACAGAAAACATAACGCCCCGCACATTAGATATTGCAGGGCGTCTTATTTCTATGGGCGCAAAGCGAGAAAAGATAGTTAATAATTTATATAAACAACAAACTGTTCCAATTTTAAAACTTTGGGGAAGAGCGCTTGCAGGACTAAAACACGATGATAATATTGGGCTTGTCTGGTCAGTTTTGTCTCGACAAGATTTCATAAAAGCAGGCGCAGATGCGAAACATTTGCCAGATGTTATTGATGAATTGATAATAAATTCGCCAGAAGCAAAGCTCGTCCTTTTTATATATGAAGATTCTGATTCTATTTGCTGTCTCCTTCGCGCTGGAAGAAATTTTGATTTGAAAAAACTAGCAATGAATTTCAATGAACCTTATGTAATTATTAATAATGAAATTAAGTTTTGCGTAACAGATAAGGATTTGATAAAATCTGAAAAGTGGGTAGTTGATGAGGTAAGAAAATTAGTTCTTTAAAAAACAAAGCTGAAAAATCTTTGTGAAAATTATACTAAAGAAGATATTGTAAACAAAGATTTGTTCCAAAAAGTCATCTCTATCGCTCTCGAACTGGAAGGTTGTGATGAAGAAAAACTATCAAGATTGTTTGATACTGCAAGACCAACTATCAGACGCTGGTCACAAGGAGTATCTATACCGCACCATGGTATGCGCCGTTTTACTTTCAATAAAATCGCCGAAATGTTGAAATAAAAAATAAAACCCGATACACATCGGGTTTTTTAAATCTAAATAAGCAAATGCGCAATACAAGTATCTCTTTTTCCTTTTAATATCCCCCTTTCAATCACAATCTTTCCGTCTTCGTATCTTCCAATTACATTTTCTGGGCTCATGCAGAATGGGCAACCATAAACTCTATTTTGCGAATCAATCACAACCAAATCCTTTCCCGCCGGACAATATCTATTCTTTTTAGCAAGCCGTTCGCCTTTTGAACCAGGTCTGGGACCAAAATTTCCATGCGGTCTTATCTCAAGAATTGACTTGGGATATTTTTTTCTCAATTCTTCTACCTGTGCAAAAAATTCATCTACTTGTTCTGGCGATAGCGCTAATTCTCCTCTTGTATTTCCTCTTCCAATACTCACAAACCTAAAAAATTGAATCATGTAGGCATCAAGTCCTGTTGCCTTCTCACACATTTGTTCAATGATACTGTAGTTTCCCGAGGTGATTGTTGTAGTAATCTTAATTCTAAATTCCCTTCTTCTACTTTCTTTTATCACTCTAACTACCAAATCTTCGGGCACGCTTCCTAAATCTCTCTGAATCCCGAAATGAATACTAAGCCCCAACTCCTCAATTCCATGTTTCCTCAACAAATCATATGTCGCCTTATCTCTGTCTAAGATAATTCCATTTGTTAGTAGATAATTCTGTCCAGCCCTCTGATACGATTTAAGATATTCAGGATTCAACAATATCTCGCTACCGGCAATAATTACTTTATGCCTGTTATCTCTCAACTGTTTTACTATCTTTAATGAATCTTCTGGATCTCTTGAGCCAGAATATGATAAACAACAATGTTTACACCTCGCGTTACATTCTGAATTTACGAATAGACATACCTGCATGCTTTCCTCCCCTTGTTGTTTTTTAAAAGATCATTTAATTTTATTAAGCTTAAGACAAAAACAACTTTTTGTCAATACAAAAAAACACCCCTTTCAGGATGTTCTTTGTGGTGGACCCTGCAACATTTCATTGGAACGAGTTTTTGGAGGAGTTGCGGTTGTGGGATAATATAAGGAATTGCAAAAAGGTGTAAAATAGGTGTAGTATAGGTATACATTACACCCGTCTTGACAAAAGGTATAAAATAGGTATATAATAGGTATATGCTATACTTATTTTAATCTATTTATATTTTATGTACGTTTTAAGAAAACCTAAATTATCTCAAGAGGATAAAGATAAAGTAGCAAAGTTATTAGAAAATCCTAAAAATAAGGGTTTATTTGATGCTGTCCAATCTACATTTAAGCCATATATTTCTTGGGAAAAATCACAATATAAAAAAATGCCTCAAGGCGTAACACCAGAACAATTTTGGCATGTTGTTAAAACTATTAGAGGATACATTAAAACTGAAACTATTATTAAGGATGAAGATGGAAATATTTTTACATGGATTAAGACTTTGCCAGGATTAGAAGAATTTTTTCATAATATAGATTTTGATACTGGTGGCCAACTTAAAATTCCAAGCGCCGATATAGATGAGAAAAAGAAAATGCAGTTCATATCACGGGGTATTATTGAAGAGGCAATAGCATCATCTCAATTAGAGGGCGCACATACAACCAGAAGAGTTGCTAAAAAAATGATACAAGAAGGTAGAAAACCTAGAACCACTGATGAAAAGATGATTCTAAATAATTATGAAACAATGAAGGCAATAGAGGAGGAGTATAAAGAGAAGATCCTTTCTTTGGAGATGATGATAGAATTACATAAAATGATAACTAAGGATACTTTTGAGAATCCTGACCAAGAGGGGAGGATTAGAAACAAAGAAGAGGATATTATTGTAACTGATGATAAAATAATTTATCACATTGCCCCAAATATTAAGTTTGTTAAAGAGGAATTAAATCGCTTAATAAAATTTGCTAATGATGAATTTGGGGAACCT
The DNA here is from genome assembly GCA_034716735.1 of Patescibacteria group bacterium. GTDB lineage: Bacteria > Patescibacteriota > Patescibacteriia > DYHP01 > DYHP01 > JAYEKT01. The sequence continues at coordinate 11,672 of JAYEKT010000064.1, read as the reverse complement.
TTCTTGCATCCAGTTATAAAAGCTATTATGATCCATTTTTGGATAGGGTATTTACATCCGTTTCCAGACGGCAATGGAAGAATAGCACGGGCATTATTTTATTGGTATCTTTTAAGAAATGGATATTGGGCATTTGCATATTTACCCATTTCAAAGATAATAAAAAATTCTTCTAAACAATATGGAATGGCCTATGTTTATAGCGAACAAGATGATAACGACTTAACTTATTTTATTGATTATAATATTAGAAAAATAGAACAGGCAATAGATGAATTTAAGGATTATGCGACCACTAAAGCGGGCGAAAATAGAATAATAAATAAGTTATCGAAAAATAAATATAATTTGAATGACAGACAAATTAGATTGCTACAATATTATTTTGAAGAAAAGGATGCTTACACGACAACAAAAACTTACACGAATATTTATCAGGTATCTAAAAAAACAGCTATAAACGATCTTAAGAAATTAAAAAGATCGGGGTTTTTGTATACAAAAAAAAGAGGCAGAAACGTATTGTATTATTCTACCGACAAAATAAAAGAATTACTGCATTAGGATATATACAAAGGTATATTTTACAGACACCACTCTTGCAATTCTACAATAAAAAAATACCCCACCAAAAGGTGAGGTATTTTTCTATGGACCCTGCGAGAATCGAACTCGCCACCTCTGCAGTGCAAGTGCAGTGCTCTACCAAAATGAGCTAAGGGCCCTTATGGTGGGCGGTACAGGATTCGAACCTGTGACCTCCGCAATGTCAATGCGACACTCTAACCAACTGAGCTAACCGCCCCTCACACGGGAGCTTACAACAAGCTATTTTTGATTCGTCTGCTCAAGCTTGTATATGCGCCCGCAAATCTTTTTAAATTTTTCTCTCTGTATTTTGCATCGGATTCTGACTTATAGGATTCATAATAAATGAGCTCAAACGGCGCTTTGTTTTTTGTAGATTTACTCTTTAGATTATTGTGTTCTTCAAAACGTCTTTTCAGGTCATTTGTATAACCTATGTAAATACTATCATCTTTTTTGCTTTTCAGTATATAAATATAAAACATATCTATAAGCTCCCGTGTGAGGGGCTAACCGCCCCTCACACGGGAGCTTACAACAAGCTATTTTTGATTCGTCTGCTCAAGCTTGTATATGCGCCCGCAAATCTTTTTAAATTTTTCTCTCTGTATTTTGCATCGGATTCTGACTTATAGGATTCATAATAAATGAGCTCAAACGGCGCTTTGTTTTTTGTAGATTTACTCTTTAGATTATTGTGTTCTTCAAAACGTCTTTTCAGGTCATTTGTATAACCTATGTAAATACTATCATCTTTTTTGCTTTTCAGTATATAAATATAAAACATATCTATAAGCTCCCGTGTGAGGGGCTAACCGCCCTAACTTGTACTATAGTACCACATAAATCAGTTTGAGTCAATCCCTTTGACAAAAATCTTTTTTTATATTAAGCTTAGAAGAAATAAACGTACCTTGAAAACAAAGGAGGAAAAAGACATGCGAATCGGACCATCGACTAGATGGATGTATGCGAGTGGACTTTATTTGTTAAATGAGCAGGAAAAAATTCTAAGGGCAGTAAAAACTAGTAGCGTAGAGATAATTCTAGATGCATGGGAAGGCGCAAGAATAAATTCTTTGAGAAACGGCAAGGCCTTTGACGTTGCAGGTTTATCATACCGCTCACTTCATCTTCCTGGACTTGTCTATACTTTGGAAACAAAAGACCATGTCGCAACAGCAAGACAACTTGTTGATTCTCATCGTATGGATACAGTATTAATTCATCCTACCAAGGTAAATGGCGATTATCCTGTAGATTTTTATGAGGAGCTGGTTTCCAATGGTGTTCCTTTGGCAATTGAGAATATGGACAAAAACAAAGATAGTGGCTTTGATATCAATGAGCTGGAAGGACTAGTAAAAAGTATTGACCTTGGTTTTGTCTTGGATGTTCAGCATGCCTATGAACATGATATAACGATGCAATATGCTAATGATTTGTTTGAAGTATCAATACACCATCTCTTGCATCTCCATGTGAGCGGAGAAACAGCAAATTCTAATCACTCATTGGTACACAAATCAAGAAACGCAATGGAATTTCTGAAAAAAGAATTGGGGAGGTAAGAATGAGATTCATCTTGGTTCGGCATGGTACTACAGATTGGAATGAACAAAATAGAATACAAGGACATACCAACAACAACTTAAATGACCAAGGATTTGAAGATGCTAAAGAAACTGCGAAAAAACTAATGGGCTTGGGAATTACAAAAATAATCTCTTCACCTCTCAACCGCGCAGTTCAAACTACTATAATGATTTATCTGAAACTCAAGGTAGATGTATCTTTGAATAATGGATTAGAAGAGTGTAGTTTTGGAGCAGTAGAAGGGCTAACATTACCCGAAGCAAGAAAACAATTTCGTGGTATTCTAACACATGAAACTTTGTATAGTTGCAAACATTATGATTACAGACCAGTCGGCGGGGAAGATAGCGTTAGTGTTATGAAACGTTTTATTCAAGTTCTTGAAGATTGCAGACAAAAATTCACCGAAGATGACATTGTTTTAATTGTAGCGCACGGTTGGTTATTCTGCACTATGCTAACAGCCCTTGGAAATGATAATCCAATGATGCAAAGAGGAGAGTATAGAATTATTGAATATTAAAATCACAAACACGACACTCGGGTGTCGTGTTTTTTTATTTTGTGCTAAACTAATAAATATGAAAAAAGGATTTGATTACACTGACGTTGCGCTTGTTTATTTTTGCCACGACGGCAAAGGAAATTTTGTAATGAACAAAAGAAGCGTCAACTGTCGCGATGAATATGGTTGTTGGGATCATGGAGGCGGTGGATTGGACTTTGGACTCACAATAGAACAAACCTTGCGAAAAGAAATAAAAGAAGAATATTGCACAGATGTATTAAATTATGAATTTTTAGGTTACCGCGATGTACACCGTGAACATAAAGGAAGTAAAACACATTGGGTTGCGCTTGATTTCAAAGTTTTGGTTGACCCGCAAAAAGTCAAAAATGGCGAACCCCATAAATTTGATGCTCTGTCTTGGTTTACATTAGATACTTTACCAGACAAAACACATTCCCAGTTTCCCAAATTTCTGGAGCTGTATAAAAGTAAGTTATAAAATAAAATCCTCACCTAAAGTGAGGATTTTAAATCTGTGAAAATCTGTGGTAATAATCTGTGAAAGTTTTGTTCCATTTATTTAATCAAATTCGGCGGCTTCTTTCCAGTAAGCGCTGCAATGATATTTTTTGCTGCCGTAACTGACATTGCGCTTCTGGTTTCAATTGATGCAGATGCTGTGTGCGGTGTTAAGACAGCATTTGGAAGTTTTGCCAAACCAGGAGCAAGTTTTGGCTCCCATTCATAAACATCTAGTCCTGCGCCAGCAATCTTCTTTGCTCTCAATGCTTTTACCAATGCTTTTTCATCTATTACAGGACCACGTGAAGTATTTATTAAAAATGCTGTCTTTTTCATTGAGTTTAATTCTTTTGCGCCGATTAAATGTTTGGTTGATGGCAAGAGCGGGACATGTAAAGTAACAAAATCTGATTTCTTTAAAAGTTCTTTTACAGATGCGTGTTTTGCGCCATATTTTTTCTCAAAAGCTTTGTCGCGTTTTAAATCATAATACAAAACTTTCATTCCCATTCCCTTAACTGCGCGGTGCGCAACAGCTCGGCCAATTGCCCCCAAGCCAACAATACCTAAAACCTTGTCGTGAACATCAACACCTAAAAATAACATTGGCGCCCATCCTTTATATTTTCCAGCGCGGGTATATTTATCTGATTCTGGAATTCGCTTTGCAACAGACAACAAAAGACCAAAAGCATGTTCGGCAACTGACTGTGAAATTTCCGGCCCTGGAGCATTACTCATCATTACTTTTCTTTTCTTCGCGGCCTTCACGTCTAAATTATTAAAACCAACAGCATAATTGGCAACGATTTTTAATTGCTTTCCAATTCCGTCTAAAATATCTCCATCAATTTTATCTGTCAAAAGAGACAAAAGAGCATCGCAACCTTTTGCTTTTTTAATAATTTCTTTTTTTGACAAAACTCTATCGTGCGGACTCACCTCAACTTTAAAACCTTTTTGTTTTTGTAATAATTTGATTCCTGCCTCCGGAATCCGACGGGTGATATAAACTTTTTTCATACACTTTTATTATAACATGTCTTGCTAAATTTTAACTAATGTGTTAAGTTGTTTTAAATAGAACATTAAAAATAAAAAGAAAGGGAGGAGACAATGGACAGAAAACCGCGGATTTTGTTTGTTTCTGGAGATATTGGTGGGGCCAAGGTTCAACTGCCTGTTTATAAGAAACTTGGGGATGTTGATATCTCTGTGGTAACTGATGCGTCTCCTACTGGCAAGGCAGGAATGGTTTGGGAAAAAGCCTGTATTCCGCATACACCCATGCTTCCAAGTGCCGAGTTTGAGGATGTTGTTCGCGAAGCAGATTTAGTTTTTGTCGGCTCTTGCGCTACTACTTATGCAGCAGAAAAATTCGCCGTTGATTGCGCAAATAGAAATCAGATATTTTCTGTTGTTGGTTCGGACATGTGGCCAAATCATTGGCGTGATGCTAACCCTGACTTTTGGCTGGCGATTGATGAGGTGCATCAAAAGGATATTCTTTCGCGCAGACCCAATTGGAACAAAGAAAGAGTTCCTGTGCTTGGTCAGCCGAGCTTTGATTATTTGGTAAAGCTTATGGAAAACCGTGACAGTGTTCGTCGCGAAATGCGCGCCAGCCTTGGTTTGTCAGAAAATGAAAAAGTCCTGCTTTTCTGGAGTTTAGGTGACCACCGCGAGCGATGTAACGATGCAGTAGTAGCGCTTCTTTCAACCCTTGGTAACCGCTGGGCAAGGAATCTTGTTCTTATCCCACGCCTTCACCCAAAGCTCAAAAAAGTAGTTAGCAAAGAATATTTTGAGTTTTTGCACGAGATGATTGCTTCACATGCCACTATCCATGGTGTTCGCGTTGTCCGCGCGGATAGCGCCAATCCTGAACAGCTCGGACTTGCCGCTGACCTTGTGATGACGCCGTGGGGAACAGAAGGAATCAAATCAGCAATTATGGGTGTGCCAACAGTAAATACCCTACTTGAAAGCCATAGATTTGCAATGGAAAATGAGATGGAACAGCCATTCCCATACCTTCCGACAGTTGGATGTGGAATTGCGCAGTTGGCCACAGAGATAGCCGATATTCCACGGAGTATTGACACTGCGATAAAAAGTAGTAAAAACTTAAATCACCCCATGATGCCTCGTGGCGACTCGGCAAAGAGGACTGCTGAATTTTTGATAAATTTGGTTTTTTAGGAGAATAAACGGAGAATAAAATCCAACGGCTCAACCAATTGAGCCGTTTTTTTAAGTCATGTTTAATTACACGCAGGCTAGAAATTCTCACGGCCGTGAGAATTTCTAGCCACGCTTATTTTAAAGAAAAATCACTTATGTCTGTCGCTGTGACAATATGAATCCACTTCTCTGCCCCTGCATCCTTTATTATTTCCTTGAGAGGTTCTAATATCTCTTTTTTAGTAACCCAAACACTTTGTTGTAATTGGATAAATTCAGCTTCTTTGAGAAATGCGCGAAAAAAATCTCTGGTTTTGCGCTCAGATTCTGGAATATCAAAAATTACTAAATAGTATTTGTCTTTTACTTTTTCTTTACATGTTAAAACGTGATATTTACGAGCTGCCCTTTTTCCTTTACTTGTTAAAACCAATTCTAACCGATCACCTCGCTTCCTTTCTTCTACAAACTTTTCGCGCTTAAGCCGCGAAATTTCTTTTTTTACATACTTCAAGTCACTATCTTGATAATTACCTTTTGCCATGTGCGGATATTCAAAAAAAGCGTCCGTAAAAAATCCTGTCGCAGCAAGTGAATTTTCAAAAATCTCTATCAATATTTCTTTAGCTACACTAAATTTTTTCTTTTTCATATTATAAACAAAAAATGTGATTGATTTACCCTGCAAGGAATTCTCACGGCCGTGAGAATTCCTTGCCTTATTGTTTAGTTGTTATCTATCACGAAATGGTTTATTTCTCGTTATATTTTTTTAATAACAACCCTTTCAATTTCTTTCTTGCTCGGTAATTTTGTCAAAACTCCGCTCTTTGCTCCCATTTTTTGAATTAGTCCGTCGGCATTTATAGTGGCAAGCGCAAGCGCATATTTCAAATCATTCTTTATAATCAAACCTGATACAAAACCGCTTCCAAATGCATCACCAGCGCCAGTTGTGTTCACTGGCTTTGTGCCAAACGACTTTGCAAAATACCATTGACCATCATTCCGCGCATAAGCTCCGCGCGCGCCATCTGTTATAACAATAATTCTTGATTCTAATTTTTCCATCTTCTTAAAAATCTTCTTTTTATCTTTATAAACTTCTCTAACTAATTTTGTCGCTTCTTCTCGATTGAGATTAAAAACTTCTGCCTGCCGAATAAGTCCTTTCAATTTTTTTGCGCCAAATTCTAATTCTTTTTTTCCCGGATTCCATGCAATTCTAATTTTATTTTTCTTTGCAAATTTAAAAATCTCTTTTAATAACTTTATGTTGCCGGCAAGAGATGTAATATAAAACCACTTGGTTCTTATATCTTTTGGAACCTTTTTCCAATTTAAAAATTTAGATGCTCCGCGATAAACCAAAATAGAACGGTGTCCAGATTTTGTTAAAAGCAATGTTGAGTAAGAAGTAAAATGTTTTCTATCCCTTTGAATCAAAGATGTATCAACTTTTGATTTTTTTAAAATTTGAATAATCTCTTTTCCAGCTGGGTCATCACCGATATTAGTGATTGTCCCTGTCTTCAATTTGAGATTACCAAAAGTTATTGCAACGTTTGTTGCCCCTCCGCCAGTATCTAAAAAAATCTCGCTTGCTTCGTTCTTGCTTCCAAGCGCCAAGCAACTTCCTGTGCCTGTTGAAAATTTATCTGATTTTATTAAATCAAAAGCAGGCGAACGCAAATAAACATCCCTCGTAGCCGAACCGATTGTGATAACGTCGTAGAACATAATTTTTTATAATAATGGATTCCTGCCAGAGTTTATCCTGAGCTTGCCGAATGGGCAGGAATGACATTCTTATATCTTATTTTGCGAACCACAAAGTTTAATTTTATCTTCTGCCACTTTTTCTATCAATTCTTTTGCTTCTCCCAAAATTTTTCTTGGGTCAATCACTTTTTTATCTTTTTGTAATTTACATCGCACGCCGGCAGTGAATGCCAAGCGCAAATCAGTATCAATATTTATCTTACAAATTCCTTGTTTGATTGCTTTTCTGATTTCTGTTGGTGAATTGCCTTTTGCATTACCAACATCACCGCCACATTTTTTAATTAGATTTACAAGCTCTTGTGGAACACCGCTCGCGCCATGCAAAACCAATGGAATTTTTACATTTTTCTTAATCTCCTGAAGTCGTTTCATATCAAGCTTTGCCATTCCTTTGAATTTATACGCGCCATGCGAAGTGCCGATTGCAATTGCCAAAGCATCGCATCCTGTTTTTGCAACAAATTCACCAACTTGTTTCGGGTTTGTTAAAATTGCTTCTTTTTCTGAAACACTTACTAAATCTTCAACACCTTTTAGCGCGCCAAGTTCTGCTTCCACTGAAACTCCTTTCTTGCGCGCCCATCCAACAACTTTTTTTGTTAATCGCAAATTTTTTTTAAAAGAAAATTTTGAGCCATCATACATCACCGAAGTAAACCCTGACTTAATTGCCTGCTTAACCACTCGCAAATCCTTGCCATGATCTAAATGAAACACAACTGGAATTTTTCCTTTGGATGCAACTTTCACCATATTCACAAGATTTTTCATTCCAGCATATTTTATCGCGCCTTCAGACGCTTGGATAATAACTGGCGATTTTAATCTTTTTGCTGCCACCATAATCGCCTGCAAAATTTCTAAGTCGTTTATATTAAAAGCAGGGACAGCATACTTCCCTCTTTGCGCTTTTATCAAAATTTTTTTTAAACTTACAAGCATTCTATATTTTTTTTGGTTTTACTCTACTATATTTTTTAAGCATTTTTACCATTCCATCTTTTGTCAAAAGTCCTTCTTGTGGACCGATAAAACTAATTACAGATGTAGAGTTTGCTGTTCCCCATCTTAATGCTTCTGAAACATCTTTGCTATAATATATTCCTGAAATAAACCCTGTGGCAAAAGCATCGCCAGCGCCAGTCATCTCCACTACTTTTGTTGGGAAAACCCCCATAGAATAACAGTCCTTGCAGTCAGATGCATAAGCGCCTTTTGAACCATCTGTTACAACTACATTTTTAGGACCTAAATCGCACAATTTCAAAAGCAGGTCTTTCATTTTATGCCGCCCGACCAACTTAAATCCCTCTTCTTTATTAACAAAAAGTATTTCTGTAACTTTCAAAACATCTTTTAGTGCCTTAACACCTCTTTCTAATTGATAGGCGCCTGGATTAAAACCAAGTTTAGCGCCATTTCTTTTAACATATTTAATGATATCTTTCTCTAAATTAATATGATTTTTTCCAACTGCTGTATAATAAACCCATTTTGTTTTACTAAGTTTTGGGAGATTATACTGACGATCTAAACGATAAATCAATTGCGTTCTTTCACCATTATAATTAAGAACAACGGTATAGTTTGTTGGTTGTTTTTTATCAATCACCAAGTATTTTGTAGAAACTTTTTCTGCCTTAATTCCCTTGATTATTTTTTTTCCACTGTCATCGTTTCCAACAACACTGTAAAATGCCGCCTTCATTCCAAGACGTGATGAACCAATTGCATTATTGGCTGCATTGCCAGCGATTTTTTGTTCAAAGTGTTCAATTGGAATTTTATCCGCATAAACCAAACAAAGCATTGGATTATGCTCTTCTTTTGATGGGATAAGAACGGCATCTTCCAACTTCAAAAAAGTATCAAGAACTGAATCGCCAATTGAAATAATATCAAACATATTATTTTCGTTTTAAAACTTTTTTAATGGCTTTGATGATGCGCGCAGAAGTCATTCCGTATTTTTTTAGTAATTCTTCTGGCGCGCCGCTTTCTCCAAATGAATCAGGCATGCCAACAAATTCCATTGGCACTGGATAATTGCGCGCGAGAACTTCTGCAACGGCAGAACCCATTCCTCCCATTATCTGATGTTCTTCAACTGTTATAATGGCGCCTGTTTTTTTAGCAGATTTTAAAATTGTTTTTTTGTCTAATGGTTTTATTGTGTGACTATCAATCACTTCTACTTTGATTTGTTCTTTCTTTAATTTTTCCGCTACAAGTAGGGCTTCATAAACCAAAGGGCCGCAAGCGACTACAGAAACATCTTTTCCTTCACGCAAAACTTCTGCTCTGCCGATTTTAAAAGGCGTTCTTGATGTTGTGAAAACTGGTGTTTTTTCTCTGGCAAAACGAAGATAAACCGGTCCGGGTAATTTTGCCGCTTCCACCGTTGCTTTTCTGGTTTCTTCATAATCACATGGCGCAAGAACGGTCAGGTTTGGAATACATCTTGTAATTGCAATGTCTTCCAAACCCTGATGGGTCGCTCCGTCTGGCCCAACAGAAACACCTGCATGCGCGCCAGTTAGTTTTACTGGCAAATTGCTGTAACAAGCGCTGACGCGAAGCTGATCCCAATTTCGTCCTGGACAAAAAACACTATATGTTGAAACAAATGGAATTTTTCCTTCAGATGCCAAGCCAGCTGCCATACCCATCATATTTTGCTCGGCAATACCACATTCAATAAATCTTTCTGGAAATTCTTTTTGAAAACCAGAACTGCGGGTTGAATCAGAAAGGTCAGCGCACAACACAACAACATTAGGATTTTTTCTACCGAGTTCAACTAAAGCATCACCATAGCCATTACGAGTTGGGACCATGTCTATATTTTTCTTAAAAATTCTTGGTGATAAATTCATAATTTACGTAATTGTTTTAATGCTTCTTTTGCTTCTTTTGAATTTGGAACTTTTCCATGCCACTGATATTTCCATTCCATAAAATCAACCCCCTTGCCAGGAATAGTGTGGGCAATAATCATCACTGGTTTTTCAAAAATAGATTCTGCCTGACCGCATGCATCAATAATCTGGCGGATATTGTGTCCATCAACTTCAATAACATGCCAGCCAAATGCTTTATATTTATCTGCCAATGGTTCGATTGGCATTACATCTTCTGTATAGCCGTCAATCTGAATATTATTTCTATCCATTATAAATGTAAGATTATCAAGTTTGTATTTTCCAGCGCAAAGAACCGCTTCCCATGTTTGACCTTCATCCTGACCGCCATCACCGACCAAACAATAAATTTGATGTTTATTGTTGTCCATTTTTGCTGACAGAGCCGCGCCAATCGCAATAGATTGTCCTTGCGCAATCGGTCCGCTTGTATTTTCAATACCCGGCAAGCATTTATAATGGGGGTGTCCCTGCAAAGGACTACCTAACTTACGAAGTGTTTTAAGTTTGCTTACTGGAAAATATCCGCGGCGAGCGAGCACTGCATAAAGAACTGGACAGATATGTCCGTTTGATAAATATAATCTATCACGCTTTGGCTCCCATGGTTTTTTTGGGTTGATGTTAAGGACGTTAAAATAAAGCGCTGTAAAAACATCAGCCATTCCTAATGAACCAGCAGAATGTCCAGAACCAGCTGCGAGTAACATTTTGATAATATCTTGACGAACAGTATTAGCTGTTCTTCCCAAACTTTTTAATTTTTTATCAGAAAGCATATATCTTTATTATAACAGAAAAAGACCCTGACTGTAATAGCCAAGGTCTGAAACTAAAACTCCATCCTGCAATCACACTGGGCTTCGCCACTAATCTCAACACATGTATTGCCATATGAATACCGAAACCATGCGCAATATGCCGCGCAATTTCTGTGAATAAACTCTCCAAGAGGCGAACAAAAATAAATCGCGCTTCTGTTTGAAGAACACCACTTACGGTGTTCTTCAGGGTTGCAGACGCAACAATCACCACGTTGTTCATAATGATGGTTCCGCCAGCATGGCTCGCACACAAATTCTGAATCACCATCATAATAAGTTTGCCAACTCTGCCAAGTAGGATATTCCACGCACTCAATATCACGATTACATTCTACATATTCCTCTTCTTCTACTTCTGGAACCTCGCCAATAGAACCTGTGGTATTAAGACATCCCGTAATAACCAAAACAAGAAGTAACGCGATATGTTTCATGAATTTCCTCCTTTTTTACATATTTAGTTTTTCTATTGTTTTTTTAATGTCATTACTTTTAAATATCACACTAGCCGCGGAAAGGATATCAGCGCCGGCCTTTGTGATTTCTTTTGTGTTTTGAAGATTTACTCCCCCGTCTACACCGACTAAAACTTTTGAATTTAACTTTTTAATCTGTTTGATTTTTTTCAGAATTGATTTTTGAAATTTTTGTCCACTAAATCCTGGATTAACCCCCATTACAAGAACCATATCCAAAGATTTTAAAAACGGTTTTAAAAATTCTATTGATGTCTTGGGATTT
>JAYEKT010000063.1:0-2646 GCA_034716735.1 Patescibacteria group bacterium | reverse complement strand
CAGGAGCCGCGCCGATTGTGGCTGAAATCGCCCGTGATTTAGGCGCTTTAACCGTGTCCGTGGTAACCAAGCCTTTTGCTTTTGAAGGCGTGCAAAGAAAAAATATCGCGGAAAGGGGCTTAACGGAATTAGCGGATAAGGTAGACACTATAATAACCATACCTAATGATAAATTGCTTCAGGTTATTGACAAGAAAACTTCGCTTTTAGACGCTTTTATGGTTGTGGATGAAGTTTTGCGCCAGGGCGTGCAAGGCATTGCCGAGCTAATTACTATGCCGGGCTTAATCAATGTAGACTTTGCCGATGTTAAGGCCGTAATGGCTAATGCCGGGTCTGCTTTAATGGGTATTGGGCAGGCCAGCGGCGAGAACAAAGCCATTGAGGCGGCTAAAGCGGCTATAAATTCACCGCTGCTTGAAATGTCCATTGAAGGCGCTCGGGGTATTTTGTTCACTATCACCGGCGGCAGTAATTTAGGCATGAATGAAGTTAATGAAGCGGCTAAAATTATTACCGCTTCAGCTGAAGACGACGCTAAGATTATTTTTGGAGCCGTAATTGACAATAAATTAAAAGATGAATTAAAAATTACAGTAGTGGCCACTGGCTTTGATGAACGGGTCGGCGAGGTCGGCGAACGGGATAGAAGCATAAGCGAAAGGCCGTGGACGCCAAGTGCGTTTATTAGCGAAGAAGAAAAAAGGGAAGTTAAAGAAAACAAAAAAAGCAAAGTTTCTTCTTTAAAAGCGGCTCAGGCAAAACCGGCGGAAAGAAAAGCAGCGGGAGCGGAAGAAGATGAAGATAATGAATTAGGCATCCCGGCGTTTATTCGGAAAAAGATGATGTAATTCCCGCAAATCTACAAATCTTTTCACAAATATTACAAATGTTATTGCGAACCAAGTGAAACGGAGCAAAACAGCCCTGTGATTATCGCGATGCGCAACAGGATTATTTCGTTGACTGTTATTCGCTTGCGATGAGATAAAAAATTTGTTGGTTTGCGAATAAATTTGTGATTTGTGGAAAAACAGTATTCTCTAATTCTAAGATGATACTATAATTTGGAAAGCGTTTTTAATAGATTTGCGCTATTAATTTAAATTATTTTAATCATTTTAATTGATTAATTAAAAAATTTTCATTTATTTTTTCTGTATATGTTGTCTCTTGAAATCATTTTAAACAGTTTTGACTTTTCTTTCCGCATCTCTTTGGCAAATTCGTTATCGCTCTTTTCATAAGCAATTTTGTCCATCTCATTAAAACTGAATTCCGGCTTTAAATATTGCTCTGCATTTTTCAATGATTTGAATTTCTCATAAGGCGTCATCCAAGTCTGATATTTTTTCTTGATTTTTCCTTTGCTGTCCACTCTGTCCGTGGCAAAACCGCAGGGCCGGTGATAGTTAAGATAAATGTTCAGATGCTTTTTATTAAACTGGTTAATTCTTTTTGCCCATTTCTGATTAATATAATTTCGTCCGTAATGTTTTCTAATAATACTGCCATTTTTAGATTCCACCAATGCGTTGTCATTTGAATGCCTTGATCTGGATTTAGTTAATTCAGCATGAATTTTATTTAACAATTTAGCGGCCCATCTATTAATATATTCGCTGCCATTATCAGCGTGAAATTCATAAATTACAAAGGGAAATAATTTTAATAGTTCCTCAACAATAGGTTTTAAATATCTTTCTGTGATTAGTTCAACTGTGCCTATTAGCTCATATTGGGTTATTTCATCCACTATATTTATGTGATAAACACCCTTTTTCCCGTTAAAATCGCCTTGATGGACAGTATCTATCCTTAGATATCCTGGTTCTCCGTCTGGCTCTGGTTTTTTCCTAATGCCGATATTCACTTGCGTTGCCTGCGTTCTTTTTAGAAATTTAGCAGGACTGGAATTATATTGCAAATTTTTGTTTCTGATATTGTAGATATGGGCTGATGAAATATGGGAAATATTGCCGTATGCAATCCTGTTAAATTTTTCAAATTCTCTTTTTAATATCCTCTTAGTGGCCTCTCCGCTCAAACAGTCATGGGCTATATCTGTTTCAATCAACAAAGCAATATCAGATGGAAAATATTTTTTAGCAAATTTGTTTCTTTTTCTAATCGGGTTATACGCCAATGTTCCGTTTCTCCATTTATATGCCAGTCTTTTTAAATGACTTATTGAATAGCGGGTAAAAAAATTCAAATATTTTAAAACAGAATGTTTTTCTTTTTTTGATAATCCATGATACCGAACATGCCACAATGTTCCATTAATAAACTCATACTTATTTTTAGTAGATATTATTTCAAATTTAACTCCGGTTGATTTATTGGTATTTAAAAATTTTTCTATTTGGGCTATACTACCAAATAGCGGTAAACGTTTCATATTGATTTTCATACATAATCTATTATGAACGCTTTTCCGCTTTTCAACAAGATGGGCCTAAATACGGGCTCATCTTGTGTTATATAGTATCATTTTGCGTTAGAGCCGAAATGCCATTATAGTATCATCTTGCGTTAGAGAAGACTAGGGCTTGACAAGGAATTAAAACGTGTTAAAATGGAATTACAAATTATAGAAAAATAATCAGGCATCTACGTTTTATCGCATCTGAATAGCGCGCTGTA
>JAYEKT010000062.1:0-2649 GCA_034716735.1 Patescibacteria group bacterium | reverse complement strand
ATTGTATACTTATCAACGAGACTAGTTCGAACAGGACTGGTCATTATTTTTAAAAGAAACAAAAATTATGTCATCACCAATAGAACAAGCAATCAAACAAATTTGTGAGGAAAAAGGTCTTGCTTATGAGGCCGTTCTTGAAACAATAGAATCGGCTCTTGCTTCTGCTTATAGAAAAGATTTTGGCGAAAAAAATCAAAATCTAAAAGTAGAATTTAATCCTGAAACCGCTGGACTTCGGGTTTTTGACGTTAAAACAGTTGTAGAAGATAAGCTTTTTGAAGAATACGAAAAAGAACTTGAAGAGCGCGCAAAAGCGCGGGAAGAAGCAGAAGCGCAAGCTGTTGAAGGTAAGGTAGAAGAGCCAAAAGTCGAAGACCCTAAGCCTACCGAAGAGAAGAAAGACAAAGAGAAAGCAGAAGAAACAGATGAAAAAGAGGAAGAAAAACCAAGATTCAGCCCAAAACTTCATATCCCTCTTTCTGAAGCCAAAAAACTCAAAAAGACAGCAAAAATAGACGATGTAATCACAACAGAATTGGAAATCCCATCTGAATTCGGACGCATGGCGGCTCAAACCGCAAAACAAGTTATCACACAACGGCTTCGTGAAGCAGAAAGAAATAATGTTTACAATGAATTCAAAGAAAAAGAACAAGAATTAATAAATGGTATTGTGCAACGTAGAGAAGGTAGAGTGATTTTAATTGACTTGGGTAGAATAACTGGTGTTATACCTCCTGACGGACAAATTCAAAGCGAAAAATACAATTCAGGCGATCGATTTAAAGTTTATGTCTCGTCTGTTGAAATGGGCACAAAAGGTCCTGAGATTACTGTTTCTCGCTCTCATCCCGAAATGGTTCGCGAGCTTTTCGTTGCAGAAATACCTGAAATAGCAGAAGGAACCGTTGAAATTCACTCTATTTCTCGCGAAGCAGGATCGCGTTCAAAAGTTGCCGTTTCATCAAAAGAGGAAAACGTTGATCCTGTTGGCTCATGTATAGGACAACGAGGAACACGTATTCAAACTATCATACATGAACTTGGCGGTGAAAAAATTGATATTGTTGAATATGACGAAGATTCTGAAAAGTTTATCATCAACGCGCTTTCTCCTGCGAAAATACAAAAAATAAAACTAAGTGAAAAAGAAAAAACTGCCATTGCGTATGTTGCCACAGATCAACTTTCATTGGCAATTGGCAAAGGCGGGCAAAATGTCCGCTTAGCCGCGCGACTTACTGGATGGAAAATTACAGTTGAAGAACTTAAAGACGACAAAAAAACAAAAAAAGAAGAGAAAAAAGAGGTAAAAGAAGAAAAAGAAATCAAGGAAGAAAAAACTCCTGAAAAAAAATAATTTTTTATGATTCAACTCTTTAATACAATCTTTTACGAACCAATATTTAATACTCTGGTCTGGCTTTATAATGTCGTTCCAGGATATGATATTGGTGTTGCTATTATTATTTTGACGATTATTCTTAAAATTCTTCTCTTCCCACTAAATCTTCAATCCTTGCGTTCTCAAAAAGCAATGCAGGATATACAGCCAAAAATCAATGAAATCAAAAAAAGATTAAAAGACAAAAAAGATGAAATGTCAAAAGCAATAATGCAACTTTATCGCAGCGAAAAAGTAAATCCATTTTCTTCTTGCTTGCCTCTTTTAATCCAACTCCCATTTTTAATCGCGCTCTATCGAGTTCTCCTTAAAGCATTAAATTCTGAAGGTTTTGAAGTGCTTTATCCTTTTATTGTAAATCCCGGTCAAATAAACCCAATTGCTTTTGGTTTTGTCAACCTTGCTGAACCACACAATATCCCTTTGGCGCTTCTAGCGGGTGTTGCGCAATTCTTCCAAGGAAAAATGATGATTACTTCAAGTCCACACAAGGAAGCAAAGAAAGACCCAGGAAGCAAAGATGAAGCAATGCTTGGATCTATGAATAAACAAATGCTTTATTTTATGCCAGCCATTACGGTATTTATTGGATACTCCTTACCAGGTGGGTTAATATTATACTGGTTTGTAATGAATCTTTTGACTATCGTTCAACAATGGTTCTTCTTGAAAAAGAAACATAACACCAATACCACACAAATTAATACAAATGACACAAATTAGTGTTATTTATGTAATATTTGTAGATTGATATTATATTTATGTATATAAATGCTAAAATCATTCTTGGCCTTCCTGTTGAAACGGAAAACGGCCAAAAACTCGGCAAAGTGATTGATTTTGATTTAGATATTGAATCACATATTATAAAATCATATTCTGTTGAAGGTGGTTTTTTAGGAAGTAAAAAATTAATAATTTCAAGAAGTCAAGTTGTTTTGATTGGTAATGAAAAAATGGTTGTAAAAGATGGCGTAGTTAAAGAAGAGATTAAAGAAAAAAAAGGGATAATTGTAAAACCAAAGGTGGAGCCCGCGCTTTCTGCAAATATAATAAAAAATAAAATCTAATCTATGTAATCTGTGGAGGAAAATCTGTGGTAATGAAATGCCCAATTTTAAGAACTATTGTCTATTTTGATATTTTTAACTGGCCACTTCGGGCAGAAGAAATTTGGAAGTGGCTATATAATACTAATCCTAAATGTAATCCAACTATAAATGATATTTTAAAAATCGTCC
>JAYEKT010000061.1:0-2681 GCA_034716735.1 Patescibacteria group bacterium | reverse complement strand
AGATTTGCACATCCCCGTGGACGTGATGTTAGACGATGTTTCGCTTCGCTACGGTTGCTCATCTCTTCTTAGTGGCACGCCGGCGTTAAACAACATGGAGCGAAGCGGAATGTTGTTTAATGGTTGGACACTGCCCCGCTTTCCGAGATTACATTCAAAACTTTTATCGAAAATCCCAACCACTATTTACCACAAATCTTCGATACGAAATCGAGCGGGGAGTGTTTTGTTGAACTAAGCTGCTATTCGCAGCAGCAAAAAAATCTTTCATTTTAAAACCTTCTTTGTATTTTTACCTCCAAAAAATGGAGGTAAATATGGAACAATACGAAAAACTATTTTTGGAGTGTCTCGATTTACGAAGTGTCTCACAACGCACAAAGTATGATTACTTCAGACGACTCAAGCCCCTTGCTAATTATTACTCACAAGACCCAAGTACTCTTTCTATTCAGCAAGTTAAAGACTATTTTTTGTATCTCATACGTGTCAAGAAACTTAGCCCTAAAAGCCTGAAATTAGCTTATTACAGCATCCGATTTTTCTATATACATGCGGTTGGCATAGATAGTCGTGACTTCAGCTTTTACAAACCAAAAATTGAGTACAAGCTTCCCGTCATTCTTACCCGAAGTGAAGTAAAACAGATCCTATCGCAAATAAAGACCGAAGATTACAAGATGATCTTGAATGTGACCTATCAGTGTGGCTTGCGTATCTCGGAAACTGTCGGCATCAGGATTGCAGATATAGATCGGAAAACACTCACCATTCGAAATGCAAAAGGCAATAAAGATCGAGCCGTGCCTTTACCGGACCGGTTGTATCAGCAATTAAAATGTTATTGGAAAACTCATTATAATAGAACACTGCTGTTCCCTAAACTTCGATCGAGAGAACATTCCTTTGATCGTAAAACAACAAAGCAGCACATTCCCATTCGCACCGTTCAAATAGCGATGAAGAAGGCTGTTCAATCGGCAAAAATAGTGAAAAAAGCGACCTGCCATACACTTCGTCATTCCTATGCAACTCATCTTTTGGAAGCAGGAGTGAATATTCTGAATATCCAACACTTTCTCGGGCATTCGAGTTTGCGTTCCACTATGATCTACTTGCACCTGACCACTGCTTCACGAGAAAGAGCGATAAGCATTATTAATGGTATTATGAGCGATCAATGATGGATGTTGCAACGATTTTTCGGAGTTATTTTGGTGATTATGTAAAACGTTTCGGAACACGGATTCCATCGTTTCATTTGAAAGCTGTTAATGCGATCATGCAGTGTCGAACCCGGGCAATGGGAGGAGAGGTTTATTATTGCAAATTGTGTCGGCAACATCATTATGCTTATCATTCCTGTAAGAATCGTCATTGTCCAAAATGCGGAAATAATAAATCGCAAAAATGGGTAGAAAAACAGAAACAAAAGATGCTTCCGGTAGATTACTTTATGGTAACATTCACGATTCCGCAGCAACTTCGATTTGTCTGCCGTTCCAATCAAAAGCTGTTCTATTCGATTATGTTTAAAGCTGCATCAGATGCTTTGAAAACATTGTTGGGAGATCCTAAATATGCCGGAGGAAAAGCCGGTTTCATCGGAGTTTTGCATACTTGGACAAGGCAATTGATGTATCATCCGCATATTCATTTCATTGTTCCCGCCGGAGCATTCGATGTGGTGCGTAATCAATGGAAATCAGCAAAATATGATTTCTTGATCCCGGTGCTTGCACTTTCCAAACTATACCGTAGGAACTTTCAACAAGAACTCGAAAAAAGGAATTCCCAAATCTATCAATCCATTCCGAATAATATTTGGAGAATGAAATTTATCAGTAATTCCGAACTAAAGGGAAATGGCGAAAATGCACTTGGATACTTGGCAAGATACCTGCATCGTGTTGCTATCAGCAACAGCAATATTATTGCTTGTAAAGATGGAAAAGTAACTTTCAAATACAGGGAATCCGGCACTAATAAGATCAAATATCAAACGGTTGATGTTTTAGAATTTATGCGTCGTTTTTTACAGCACGTTCTTCCTGTCGGTTTTCAAAAAATCCGTTACTATGGTTTTTTGAATGCAGCGTCCAAATCAGATTGGGAAAATATCAAAGCGCATTTTCAACTGAAAGAAATAGTTATCCCTGAGCAACCGGAATCAGAACAAGTTTATTATTGTCCGAAGTGTAAGATTAAAATGCTGCATTTAGCATCTATTTTGCGAAAACCGAGAGCACCACCTTATGAAATTATTGATAAATACTTACGGATTGTTTTTACTCGGTAATTTTGGGCAAAATTATCAGACGACACTACCTTGCCTGAAATGGAATATTCCACGAGAAAAAGGTTGAAATTAACTCATTTTGAAATGGAGGATAAAAGATACACAAAATGACGAAGAAATTAAAAGAAAATGGAGGATTTTATTGAAAGCAGAGAATAAAATACCGGTAATTTATCAGCAAACAAGAATAATTTTAACACCAACCTTAAAAGCAAATTCCATATACTGCTAAATAACACATCCCCAATAAAGTACGAGCTTAGTTAACAAGATTTCCAGGCAGGCTGCGCTGCAGGGAAATCCTTATTTGTTAAGCCCATTTACTCAAACCGCTCTGTTCATTTTAAAGTTCTCAGCCTGTTCAAAAATTTCTTTGTAAACT
>JAYEKT010000060.1:0-2709 GCA_034716735.1 Patescibacteria group bacterium | reverse complement strand
TGTCTTGACCGCGAGCGTCATTGGCCAGACCCGAATTATATTTCAGAACGCGATGTGGAAGATTTCTGTAATTTGTATGATTGTCGATAAAAAAAACAAGAAGAAAAGGGAAAAATCATGAAACACATCGTCGTTGTTCTGGTTTGTCTTTCTGTTTTGTCTTTTACTTTCACATCCTTTGCCGAAGAGGCAAGCGCTCCGTTTGTTTCGCAGGGTGGATTTGAGATGTCGCTTGTCAGCGGGGCTGGTGTGAATTTGAAGGATTTGGAAAATTGCAGTGTTTTTTGGGCATTGCGCTTGAGCTATCTTCCGCGAGTTCCTTTTGCTCTTGAGTTGAATGCGGTTTTGCCGTTTGGTGTTGGAGCAAATCTCCTCATCTACGCTTACCGCGACGACATTGTCAGGGTTCACTTGATTGATCCAGGTATTTTCTACTCTTGGTTTAGCGATATCTCGGCAGAATGGATGTCAAGAGAGCTTGACATTACAATGGGCGCTGGTATTGAAGTGAGGGTTCATCCTCGTCTTTTTGTCACCCTTGATTGGCGTGTTTTTTTGCCAAATCCGGCAGAGGTTGCGCCAAAGTATGCTGAATGGGGACTTTTGAGCTATGAAGAGGCGGCATGGGGAGGTGAGCTATGGATTGGCGCATCGTATATACTCTAATTGCATCTTTCTTTTTCACTGGCTGCGCGCAAGAATTTCCAATTGAAATTTGGATTGACAGCGACTACAATGAAGAGCAAGAATCTGCAATTCTTCGCGGAATTAATCATTGGGATAATCTCATCCGTGACCGATTGGGTAAAAGAGGATTTGTCTATATGGGAACTTTTGATGACGATTTGGACTTTGATGATTTTGATGATGACAGGCACCTTATCTACAAGATAACCAATCCAGAGAATGAAGTTGTTGTAGAACTTGAAGAACTTTTGGAAAGATATTGGGGTTATGAAAATGGCATAATTGGCTATGGGCTTCATTCAGATATCATCATTAATTGGCATAATGTTATCTGGCTTGATGATTTAAGAGAAACTTTGCAATCTCATGATGAAAGTGAGCATCATTCAATTTTTCTTTATTTCTTTGAAGAGTTGATTATGCACGAGGTGGGACATTTTCTTGGTTTTGGACACGACAAAGCCCCAGCGTCTATAATGTCGCCTAACCGTGTGTCAACCTATCCTGAACCACTGCAACTTTACCCAAGAGACATTGAAGTATTTTGTATTATTTATCACTGCGCGCGCTAGCGCATCGGTTCCGACTATTCGGAGCCGTTTTTTTATTGTATAATAAATATATGGAAGAAATTACAGAAAAACAACTAAAATGGTCTTATTGGATTGTTAAAAATAAGACATTATTTAAAAAAATCGGCATAAGTATTTTTATAGTTGTTGATATGATTCTTGTTGTTTATGGATTGTATGGTTTTGCAGATTATCTTTTTATAACTGGTCCGCGCGAAGCGCGGGAAATTGCTTTGCTTAGCGAAGAATTAAATTATAGTTCAGTAAATATAAAAATAGGCGCTCGGCCGCTTGATATAACCAGCACAATTCTTTTGCGTGGAAAAGAGACATTTGACGCGCTTTCTTTTGTTAAAAATAAAAATAAAAATTGGTTGGCGCGATTTAAATACCAATTTTCAACAGACGGGCAGACAACCGAATCAAAAAATGGATTTATTTTGCCTGGCGAAGGAAAATTTATTACCGCTCTTGGTATAGATATTCCAAGAAGCGCAAGACATGCGGTATTGTTGGTTGATGACTTAAAATGGAATAGAATTTCTACGCGCGATATTCCCGATTATGAAGATTGGTCTAACGCGCGATTAGATTTTGATATTTCAGATATAAATTTTGCGCCAGTTGCCACCTTGGGTCAAGGTTCAGCAAGCAAGGCATCATTTAAAGTAAAAAATCTTTCGGCCTTTAATTATTGGCAAGTTGGATTTCGCGTGATTTTATATCGCGGCGCAACAATTGTAGGTATAAATTATGCAACAATTCCAAAATTTCGTTCTGGCGAAGAACGCGAAGTAGAAGCTACTTGGTTTGACCCAATTGGACAAGTAACAAAAGTTGAAATAGAACCAGAAGTAGATATTTTTGACGAAGAAGTATATATGCGGTAATTATATTTCGCTCCCCTCAGATGAGGGGTGTTGAATACTAAACCGATGGTTCCATAGTCCCCGCAGGGCTGTGGAACCAAACTGCAAAATAAACAGGCACGCATATGCGTGCCTGTTTGAGTATACTTAAAATGTCATTCAGAGCCCGCAGGCGAAGAATCTCACGGGAGGAGCGAAGCGACGACCCGTGTCGCCTATGTCATTCCTGCGAAGGCAGGAATCCATCACACCACCTCATAAAAAACCGAGCGTCCAGTTTTGCCAACTTGTTTAATTTTCCCTTCCTTTTCAAGTTCTTCGCAATACTTTGTCGCCGTCCGTCGCGCAACCCCCAAATGTTTCCGCGCATGCTCATTACTGATTTTTTTCTTCTTTTCCAAAAATTCCAAGATTTTTTTCTTTCGTTCTTCTTTCCGCTGAATCTGCGCTTCCAACTTAGCAGAAATCCTTCGCCTTTTAATTTGTCGCCACAACAAAACCACCACCCCGCCCGCCAAAATTATTGAAATTATAATCAAAAATAGTTGCATACAAAGTCATTATAGCATATTTGTAAAAAT
>JAYEKT010000059.1:0-2717 GCA_034716735.1 Patescibacteria group bacterium | reverse complement strand
CAATCCAAACGCTTTTTCAACTTCTGCTGGAAAATCTTCAAGTGATAATTCTTTATAAAATACCTTGTCTGTTATATCAAAATATAAGCTTTCTTGTTCGGATGATAATTTGAATTTTTTAAATATGTCTAAATTTGTTTTTGAACTTTTTGGACTTGAAATAAAATCCTGCACAACCTGTGGTAGTGCCTGAAATTTATCTAAATCATCTTTTTCTTGTTTTTTTTTAACTTCTTCCGGCATAATTACGAAAGTTTATGTTTTCCATCCCTCCGACTCTTCTTTTTCTTCTTCTGTTGTCGCGTGTTTTTCTACTATTTCTTCTATAGATTCTTCAAAAACTTTTTTAGATTGTTTTTTAACTCTTTCCATCATTTCTTTTGGAATGTGTTCTCGTATTCTACCAGATCCCTCCATAAAACTCATCATTTCGTCACTTTCCTTATCTGCCTTTCTACCTGTCGCTTGATAAACTTCTTGAATAATTTTTTCTAAAACGTCTTTTTGTTCATCTGTTTTTGCCGCGCCAAGTAATTTTCTAATAGCAGATGAATTAGATAACGCATCGCGAGTGGTTACAGCAAGAGTACCCTTAATTTCTTCTGGTTTTAAGTTCAAGGCAATACTTGGATCTGAACGTAATGCTTCGACATATGACATCTTGTCTTCGTCCTTTTTAAAATTACCTTTTGTATTTACATTAAACGATGCGTTGATGCCGCCTCCGCTACGCAACATTCCCTTACTAGTAGCCATTTTTGTATCATTATATCTTTTTCCTTCTGGGTCTAAACCGGGATTTGCTTTGCGACTAGCTTCCAATCCTGCAAGATATTTCTTTCCGTGTTTTTCTTGAACTTGCGACTTAAGTTCTACTGAACCGTGTTGAGCGATTTGACCTGCTAACGCGCCGTCATCTGCCTCTAATCTATCTGCATCAATTGAATCAACACTAATCTTGTTCGCCTTAAACATTACCTCCTGCTGATTTGAACTCATCATTGCCACGTTTTCTTTTGTAACAGCCGATGGTTCTATCTTTTTTAATTGTTCATTACTAAATCCTTGAATAAGTGTCTTTCGTTTTCCAATATCTTTTTCAAGATTTGGATCTGTTTCGCGATTTTCAGAAAGACCAGAAGAATATGCGTCCATAAAATCTTTCTTTCCTTTACCTGAATTTTTATAAATAGATGTCCAAATATCCTTATTTTTATGAAAATATCCCAATAGTTGTTTTCCACCATCTGTTTCAGGATCAAATGCTCTGTCTTGTACTTTTGAAGCAACCTGAAGCCCACTCATTGGTTTTACCACGTCTACCATTTCTTTTTCTTCTAACATATCAGGACGCGCTTGTTTAAATGGATTTATGATATCAGTATAATATTTATCATCACTGGTTTCTTCGGCTCGTTTTCCAAGCCCTTTGAGCGCCTCTTGGGCAATTGACTTGTTATCCCTTACGAGATTACCCTGTTTATCATATTCTTTTTCACTTTTAAATCGTAATCCCCCAATAATTTTTTTATCTGCAAGAGCCATTTTTGCTTTCATTTCATCAGATTTTATTGGCATTACCTTAATACTCTTTTTGTATCCAATCGCCTCGTCTAAAGACATACCTGCCACAAAAGCGCCTGCTTTTTGTTCTAATTCTCGTCTTCTAGTTCGTATTTTACCAGCTCTTTTAGCGCCAAAACCAGAAACCAATGGAATGCCCGATTTAGCCAAACCACCATAGACCTTCCCGCCCCACTTATCTGTTTGTTCGCGCGCCACACCAAAAGCGGCTTTGACAGGTCTTAGCGCTTGTCCTTTTGCCCATGCGCTAGTTTCCTTTAATGCTCCCGTACCTTCTTTCTTGGCCCAATTAAGTGCGCCACCTGCCATACCTGAACCAGCCACACCCAGCTGTTGGGTCATCATAAGCCCACCGACAAGCATACTAAGTCCTATAAGATATTTAATCATGCTTGATTCAGTGCCTATTCCAGCCGCTGTTGCTGTAATAGTAGTATCCTCTTTCTTTACGCGCGGATCTAATGTTATCCCTTCTCCCACAGAATCTAAATTTTGTCCAGAAGGCGCAGATACTACTGCTAAAGAAAGCCAAATAAAAAATGCTAAAACAGGACCGACAATTACATAGTTAGTAAACTCTTTCCACCACCGTTCATAATAGCCAGAAATAGCTTTAGAAGGCACAGCCGCGCTAAAAAATGCAAGCGGAGAAATCACCACTAAAAGCCAAAGCATTACCATTCTAAAGACCAAAATCATTGTCATAATAGTCATTACGACTAAGGATACAATAGATACAAGACAAGCAAGCACCAGACCCCCAGCAATATCAGGAACTTCTAATAATCTGCCTGGAGTCGGAGCAACGCTCCATAATTCTCTAATTCTTAATATCTCTAAAAAATTTCCTCCTGCGGCTTGTGTGAATGCGTTTACAAAAGTCAGCATTATGACCTGTCCAAAATCAATCACAAGTCCGGCAATTGTTTTGCTAAAATTGATTAAAATCGCCATTAATAAAAGGCGAGGCAAAGTTTTTTTGTAATGATATTGTTCAACTCCCAAAATTGTTCCAAAAGCAATTACCAAAAAAATAACAACAAAAAACATGTTTGCAATATCACGAACAATCACCCAACCCATGCCTACTGCAGGAGAATCTGTAAAACTATTATAATTAGCAACAGCAATTA
>JAYEKT010000058.1:1578-2757 GCA_034716735.1 Patescibacteria group bacterium | reverse complement strand
TTTGGTATATGAATGTTTTTATTGTAACTGACCAACGTATTGTGGATTTGGAACAAAAAAGTTTTTTAAATAAACATATTTCAGAAATACCATTTAAAAAAGTAGATAATGTGCATTATAGGATGAAAGGTGTTTTTCATACTGTTTGCCGTTGTGGCGACCTGTATATTCAGTCATATAAAGGCGTAACTTTTTTAGTGATGAAAAATGTGCGCAAACCATCGCGGATTAGAACAGGGTTGTTAGAAATTGTGGATGATAAATCTAAATAAATTATGAAAGATTCTCAAAAGAAAAAATCTATTACCATACCAGCTATGTTTTGCGTCGTTTTTATAATTCTTGTTTTTGTTTCAATTTCGCTTGTTCGTGAAATAGCAAGAAACCGTATCATAGATACAGAAATCAAAAAAATAGAAGATGAAGCAGAGCGTTTGGAAGTTAAAAATTTAGAAATTTTAGAATTAGTAAAAGAATTAGAAGATACTGATTTTTTGGAAAAAGAAGCGCGTCTGAAATTGGGTTTGCAAAAGCCGGGTGAAAATGTGGTTGTTATTAATAGAATTGGTCAGGAAAAGCAGATTTTTGGTGAGTCAGATAGTTTAAATAATAAAATTAATCCAGTTAGGTGGCGGTATTACTTTTTTAGAAGATGATAATACAAAAATTCGTTAAAAAGATTTCAAAAAAGAAACGTGTTGTGTTGGGCGTAGTAGGCGCGTTGGTTTTTGTTATCGCTGTAATTGTTTTTACAGGTATTAGTATTTATGTTTTGAAATGGGAAAATTGTTTTTTTACAAATGGAATCGCGCGCGTAATTCCATATCCTGCAATGCGTGTTAATGGCGATTTTATCCGATTTTCTGATTATCAAAAAGACATTTCAACGTTGGTTAAGTTTTATGCCTATGAAGCCGACGTTGCGGGTTTGCCAGTTCCAAAATATGAAACAATAAGAATAAACATCTTAGAACGACTCAAGAGAAATAAGATTATAGAGCAGGTGGCTGAGAGAGAAGGGATTGTTATAACCAAAGAAGAGTTAGACGCAGAGTTTTATAAAATTATGGTACGCGCTGGCTCGCCTGAAACAGTGGAGGATACTCTAAAAAATTTTTATGGATGGAATGAAAAAGAATTTAAAAAAAGAATCGTCTGGTCTGTGCTTCTTCAAGAAAA
>JAYEKT010000058.1:0-1478 GCA_034716735.1 Patescibacteria group bacterium | reverse complement strand
CATAAAACCTATCATCCAGATGTTGAAGCAGTTAAATCTGTTAGTTTTGAAATTCAGCCAGGGGAATTTGTTTCTATTGTTGGCAGAAGCGGGGCTGGAAAAACCACTCTTGTCCGAATGCTTATTGCAGAAGAAAAACCAACCAAGGGTTCAATAACAATAGGGGATTGTGATGTTGTAAATATGAAAAATCGTGAGATACCAATGTTGAGAAGGCAGATGGGAGTTGTTTTTCAAGATTTTAAACTTTTGCCAAAAAAAACAGTTTTTGAAAATGTTTCTTTTGCCCTTGAGGTTTGTGGAGAAAAACATAGTCGGATTTGTGATGTTGTTCCGCAGGTTCTCAAAATTGTTGGGTTAGAAGATAAGGAAGGTCGTTATCCAATGCAACTTTCAGGCGGGGAAAAGCAGCGGGTTGGGATTGCGCGCGCGCTTGTTCATCGCCCTAAAATTCTTTTAGCAGATGAGCCAACAGGAAATCTTGATTCAATAACTACTAAAGAGATTATTGATCTTCTTAGAAAAATTAATAAATTTGGCACAACTTTGATTTTGGTAACCCATGATAGAGAAACAGTTAATTATCTCCACGAGCGTGTTATTGTCCTTGGTAATGGACAAATAATTTCAGATCAAGTTGGTGGCAAATATATCTTATAATTTATGCTGACACCAGCAAGTAGAATTTTAAAATTTGCCGCGCAAAATTTTTGGCGTAATATCTGGCTTTCGTTTGTAGCGATAAGCATGATTTTTTTGATGCTTATTTCGCTGAATATCATTGTTGTCATTAATTTCATCACAGAATCAGTTGTGACAACCATAGAAGAACGGATTGACGTTAGTATTTATTTAAAACCAGAAGCAAGCGAGAATTTGGTCACATCACTCCGTTCTTATTTAATGAGTTTGCCACAAGTCAAAGATGTTGGTTATGTGGATCCAGAAGACGCTCTTAATCAATTTAAGGAAAAACACAGAGATGATTCTGATATTATGGCAGCGCTTGAGGAAATCGGTTCAAATCCGCTTGGTTCAACATTAGTGGTTAGCGCAAAGTCCGCAGAAGATTATCCAATGATTTTAGATTCTTTAGATAATCCCGCATACAAAGATATTATTTTGGATAAAGATTTTTCAAATCAAGAACGTCTTATAGAAAAAGTGCAGGTAATGGGAAGCAAGGCAAACTTAGGCGGACTTGCGTTGAGTTTGACTTTTGCTTTGATTGCGATTATGATTGTTTTTAATTCTGTTAGAATGACGATTTACACACATCGTGAAGAAATCGGAATTATGAAACTTGTGGGCGCTTCTAACTGGTTTGTTCGCGGACCGTATCTTTTAGAAGGAGTTTATGCCTGTCTTGTAGCGCTTGTGGTTACCATAATTGTTGTATTTCCCGCATTGGGTTTGATACAGCCGCATTTTGCAGGATTTTTTCAAGAAAGCGCGCCAAGCTTGCCAGGTTATTTCTT
>JAYEKT010000057.1:8666-12014 GCA_034716735.1 Patescibacteria group bacterium | reverse complement strand
TTATAACTCCCCCAATTCAACTTTTACTGTTTTTTCCTCCCCATCTCTTAAAATAGTAAAATCCACAATATCGCCAGCATGATATTCTACTATACGTTCGCTTAAACTATACTCCTCATTTAATTCATCAAGACCTACTCGCAGAACAATATCCCCTTCTTTTAATTCTGCATCCCATGCTGGACTATATCTTAACACACCAACTCCGCCAGCGCCAGTCGAAATAAGAGCGCCTCGTGTTGCAAGGTTGGATTCCGAAGAAATAACATGAGATAAATCAATGTATTGAATACCCAAAAACAATTTCGGTACATCCCCTGTTTTAAAAAGATTCTGCATTGATGCATAGGCATGGTTAAATGAAATTGCCCTATCTGTTTCCCGAGTCCCGATATCTTTTGCAATACCCACAACCTCACCGCGATGATTTAACAAAGGCGCGCCACCAAAATCAGAATCCACCTCCTCCTCAAAAAAAAGAAATTTTTCAAATTTTTCTGATGACATAAAAAGCGATGTTTTGGTTGTTTGTGACTCATATCCCAAACCCCGAAAAGAAACCTTGGTAGTTTTTCCTAAATTGTCAAATAAATATAAATCTTCACCAAAAGTCAAATCGCGCGGATTACCAAAAGCAATAGGGCTTAAATTTGTTGCCTCTAAGCGAACAAACACCGCGCCACTTCTTGTATCATTTTCTATTTTTTTGATAGAAAAAGTTCTGCCATCATTTGTAACTACTGCTATTCTTGAAAAATCTCTGCCTAAGATATTATCGCTTGCCATCACCCAACCGTCAGAAGTTATAATAAACCCATATCCCAATCTGTCACTTTCCAAATAAATGTTGTCTGCGACTGACTGAATAGTCGGCTTAACACGGTAAAAAGTGACCAAAGAACTAAAAATTGCCCTTTTTGTTTCTTTATCTATCAAACGTGGAAGAGAAACAACTTGTTTCGCCCATTTTGCGCCAAGCATAATTTCACCCATATTCATATAAGAAAAAAGATAGGTGTAAACAATAGAACCGCTAAGCATACCTGCTAATATCCCAAAGATAATTGGTAATAATATTAATTTTGAGAATTTATGATTCATACTCGCAAAGCCAATAATGATATTAATAAAACAAGCCCCCCAATTATAATTTGATAAATCCTGCATCGCTTTTCTTGACATTCATAAAAAAGAGGTAAGACAAACATTAGACACAAGCCATAAAAAACAGTTAGAAACAATCCGCTGGTAAAAAAAGTTACTGGAAGATAATTTAGTATAACAAAAAATTGCGCGAGAAGCAAGCCAATAACCAAAACCCGTCTGTCAAAGAATGAAACTAATTTATCTGTTGTAAAAAATGCCTGTATAGTAAGAAAAACACTTATCAAAAAAACCATAGGAACAAGATACCAAAAAGGGATTCGGAAAAAAATAATAAAACCACAAATACTTGAAATAGCAAAAAACAAAGAAACTAAATTAAATAAAACAATTTTTAAAAAAAAATTTTCATTATCTGCTATTTTTTTATGTTTCTGCAACGTATGTAAAAATCCAAACAAAAGAATTGATGAAAAAATAGCGATGATATAAAAAAGCGAGCCGTGTTTTACAAAAAGCAAGGAAGATAAAACTCCAAAAAAGAAAGTTAATAAAAGAAGTGTAAAATAAAGAAACTTTTTATTTGTTAATATCTTTTTATTCCAATTGATTTTAAAAATTGATTTTAATATAAGCGCGATAAAAATAGCGCCAAAAAATAAAAAAATATAAAAAAACTTGGGCCAGTAGAATACTGCCTCAAGACCAAAAAACATTAAAATGCCTGCTAAAAACGGTAAAGATTTCATGTTTATTTATTTTTAGAATAGAAATCCTTTATAAACACACTAGCGGCGGTTGTCACAGGAATTGCCAAAAGAATTCCAACAAATCCAGCTAATTTTGCTCCAATTAAAAGAGCAATGATACTTATAATCGGATTTAATCCAATAGCGCGTTGCATAACCTTTGGAACAAGAAAGTGATTTTCAACTTGCTGAATAACAAAATAAAGAATTACAACAAAAAATGCTTTAAGTGGCGAATCAGCCAACGCCAAAAATATAGCAGGAATCGCGCCCAAAATCGGACCAACATAAGGAATAATTTCCGTGAGACCGGCAAACACACCCAATACTAAAGCATATTCTACTCCTAAAATCAATAGCCCTATATATGCAAACAAACCAACAATGAACATTAATATCATCTGTCCGCGCAACCAATCTCCTAATTTCTTTTTCACTGCGCTTAATCTTTGCGCAAAATATGGCAAAATTTCATCAGGCGCAACAGTCCGCAATAATCTTTTTATTGAATTTTCTTCTACAACCATATAAAAAGTCATAACAAGCACAACAACAAAAGTTACAACCCCGCCAAAAATTCCACTAACTGTGGAAAAAATTCCTGAAACTGCCTTTCCAAGATTTGCTTCAATGGCTTCAAGCGACTTTTGAAAATTAGCCGAAAACCCTTGTTCTGCTCCCCATCTTTCCAATGCCTCAAAACTAGATGAGATGCGCTCCCAATAACCACCAAAATCACGGATAAATTCTCTTATTTGCTCTAATATTGGCGGAACAAGCAATAAAATAACGCCGATAAATATTGCTAAAAATACAATAAAAATTAAAAGCACGGCCAAGCCGCGCGGTATTTTATGTTTTTCAAACCAGTCGGCAACAGGATCTATTAAAGATGCCAACATAAAGGCAACAAAAATCATTGCCAAAATACTTCGCAAGTAGTATACCGCTACAACCAAAAGCAAAACAAAAACCACTTTTAGTATTGTCCCTGTGCTAATAGAAAAATTATAATTTTTCATTTCAGTTTTTTTCTCTTGTGGAGTATCTTCAGCCATATAAATATAATACCACAAAAATAAAAAACAAGCGAAGCGCAGTCCACTCACACGCAAGCGTGTGAGTGGACAAGAAAAATTCTAACGGACATGTCTATATACCCGTTAGAATCCTTGTTGTGGATAAAACTATTGACTTTTTTCAACAAATGTTATATATTTAAATTGAGCACTTGTGGGGGCTTTGGCTCCCTAGCGGTCAATTCATAAACTGCAGACGGGTGCTTTTTTTTATTCTCAAAAAAGTTAATCCTCTTCCAAATTTCCTGAATAAAATATCTTTTTTCTGTTTCCATTAAAATTTTTTTCAATTCGCCAGGATGGGTACACACTCCAAAAAAATAGTGTACCACCTTCTATCTGTTTAACTATAATTTTAAAACGGATTCCTTTTTCTTTTATCAATGCGATAAATACATAATAATATACTAATTTCA
>JAYEKT010000057.1:5454-8566 GCA_034716735.1 Patescibacteria group bacterium | reverse complement strand
CATAACAGGTCGTTCGAGGATTCTAAGAACCCAACGAGTTTTAAAAAAGATAGCATCTCCTGTTTCCGGATTTTCCAAAATCACATAATCATTTTCTACGCGGAATGTAGTTCCTAAAACTAAAGTCAACTGTATATTTCCTTGTTCAAGATTCTTGGTCACAATAAAATATATCCCATAATCACCTTTTTGCTTTGCGAAACATTCTTCAATAGTCGCAGAATCCAATTCAATGATTAAATGTGTTTTATTTTTCTTATCCATTTTATTCCGCAAATCAACTTTAAATTTCCAAACCCCAAAGACAAAATCCCACAAAATCTCAACACGCAGATGCGCCTACGTGTTGAATCTGTTTAAAAATCTGTCAAGAAAATCCCGCGATAGCAGTATTTTCTTGACAGTATTAACAGTATTAATTATGAACAAATGTACCAATAAATTTCGCGAACGCGAAATTTATTGGTACATGTAGTGTTAAAAAAAAGGAGCTCGGGTAAAGCTCCTGCGGTTATAATCTTTTGATTTATAGCTTAACGGCCAAAAAACGCCACACATTATGATAAAACTCAAAAGAAGTATTGACTAAATCCAAATACCCCGCAAAACCGTCATTAAAATTTGACTTTTGGATATATGGCGCGGTATTTCCATACTTAGAATTCAAGGCAACAAGTTTATGTGATAAAAGTATTCTTCGCGACTCGTATTGTGTTATTATAAGAGAAATTGATTCAATCAATGTTGCTGGGCGAAAACCAGCTTTTTTCATTAATTGAATTGCCTCTTCTCCTGTGACAGTATAGTTAAATCGCAACCGAAAAAGACGCAATGATATCCGCCCCAAAGGGTCTGAATCTTTTGAACTATCTTTAATTGGAAAAAATTCTTCTCTAACATTCTCATTCATAACATAAAGACGGGCATTTTTAATTGCTTCCCCAAGAACACAATCAGCTAACTCTGTGTATATTCCACGAGAAGAATTTCCAATCCAAAACATCTTATCAATGGCAGGAAGCGGAAAGTATTTTTCAAGCGCCTTACTTATGACATCTTCTGTGTATATTTTTTTTAAACTACTATCGATTCTATGTCGTGGAATACGTATTTCATTTTTCAAAAAAGCAACCATTTTTGATGCTGACCATAAAATTTCATCTGTGGAACGATATGGCGACGGCATCTTGTCCTCCGTTGTTTTTTAGGTTAAGATGTTAATGAACGATTATATTAGTTTAGCATAATTTTTATATTATGTCAATTGCAATAAATAAAAAAGCATTATTTGATTATGAAATCCTTGAAAAACTTGAAGCAGGGTTGGTTTTAACTGGGCAAGAAGTAAAATCTGTAAAAAATGGACAAATTAACCTAAAAGGTTCATATGTTACGCTTAAAGATGGCGAAGCATATTTGCTCAACGCCCATATCTCCCCTTACAAAAAAGCAGGGATTTTAAAGGATTATAACCCAACACGCTCTAGAAAACTTTTGTTGCATAAAAAAGAACTTACACGTTTAATCGGAAAATCGCAGGAAAAGGGCTTGACAATCATACCTTTAAAAGTGTATACTAAGGGGCGTGGTAAGATTAAGATTGAGATTGGAATCGGTCGCGGAAAGAAAAAATACGAAAAACGCGAAACAATAAAAAAACGCGAAGTTGAGCGAGAAATCAGACAGAAAATGAAAGAATAAGGGCAACCAGCCCCTCACACGGAAACCGATTACGGTTTCGACAAACGCGAAGCGTTTTGTCGGTTTCCGTGTGAGGGGGATGAAAGGTCTCGATAGGTTATTTTATCAAAATATGCAAGTTGAGATTAGAACATCTCATTAAATTAGTTCTACTGAAAATAAGTGCAAACTTACTTTCTAGAGTGAAAAACGCTTTTAGCGTTCCTTCATTCGCAATGGCAGTAGCTTAATTGCAATTGCCCATCGGTCTTCCAAGTTCCTCATAGGAAGGTTTCCGGTGTTATATTGAGGATAGGCAGTTTCTCTTGTCTGTAAGAAGCTGTTGAAATTCTACGGACTCGGATGCAAGGATTTTGCCAAATCTTTACCTTGTGTTTTAAATTTAGATTTGACTAAGCTTGTAGATTATTTCGACTTAAATTTCTTACACGCGGGTTCAATTCCCGCCATCTCCACCATTCTTCGCGCAACGAAGAATGGCAACAAACCCAAATTATGCGCATATCAAGAAGAAGACGACATTTTACAAGAAAACCACAAGGTCCATATTACAGAATGAACCAGCAAATTCGCGCGCCTGAATTAAGGGTTGTTGATGAAAATGGTGAACACTTGGGCGTGATATCAACACAAAAAGCTCTTGATATAGCAAAAGAAAGAGGTCTTGATTTAGTAGAAATTTCTCCAAAAGCAAATCCACCAGCAGCAAAGATTTTGGAATATGGACAATTTAAATATGAAAAAGAAAAAGAAACAAAGAAACAAAAAGCCCAACAAAAAACAACAGAAGTAAAGGGCGTGCGTCTTTCGCCAAGGATTGGCAGACATGATTTAGATGTCAGAAAAGAAAAGGCAAAAAACTTTTTAGAAAAAGGAGATAAGGTCCAAGTGGAATTAATTCTCCGCGGAAGAGAAAAAAAGTTTGCAAATTTGGCAAAAGATGTTATAAATAGTTTTGTAAAAGAATTAAATGAAGAGATGGGTGTTAAAACAGAACAACCCATCACAAGACAGGGCGCAAAATTATCAACACTAATATCAAAAAAACATGACAAAAACTAAGAAAGCAATACAAAAACGATTTTCTATAACCAAAAAAGGAAAAGTCCTCAAAAGACACGCAGGACAAGATCATTTTAATTCACGAGATTCAGGAAATATTAAAAGAAAAAAACGCAAAGACCACGAAATCTCAAAATCATTTCAAAAAACTATTAAAAGATTGATAAAATAATTCTATGGCAAGAGTAAAACGAGGAACAACTCATCTTAAAAAACGAAAAAAGCTTTTGAAAAAAGCCAAGGGTTATATGTGGGGCAGAAAATCCCGCATTAAACTTGCAAAAGTAGCGGTTCTTAAAGCGGGAAAATACGCGTATCGCGATAGACGAAACAAAAAAAGAACAACCCG
>JAYEKT010000057.1:1507-5354 GCA_034716735.1 Patescibacteria group bacterium | reverse complement strand
ATTCACCAAGCGGACCAACCATTGATACAGAAAACACAGAAAATCTTCTACATGATATTTGTATTTTTGCTGATGTGATTGAAGCAATTATTAATGACTACTACAATATTATTTGCCTGAGCAATGTTATGCATCAAGAAAAAGAAAACAAAAAAGAAAATCCTGATAAAAAAAATTTAGATATTCTGAAATTAGCGCTCGACAAACTTAAAAAAATTATTGCAATGGAAGTAGTCCTCTACCTCCGGTCTCCGCTTGAAAATGATGATGCTTTTGATGACCCAGATATTGAAATTGGGCTGGATACTAATCGGGATAACAATGATGGTGATATAGGCACCAGAGATCTACACAACCGCAAGGGCAAAGTCCATAAAGAAGTTAGGCCAGAGGAAATTCAATATACGTTGGATGATGTCGCTGGTATTGAAGAACAAAAAAACCAAGTTACAGAAATTCTTGACTTTTTGGAAGAACCCGAAAGATTTACCAAGCTTGGGGCTGAAATCCCAAAGGGTGTGCTTTTAAGCGGTCCGCCTGGAACTGGTAAAACTATGCTGGCGCAGGCAATTGCAAAAGAAGCAAACATTCCTTTCTTTGCAATGGATGGCTCTGCGTTTGTGGAAATTTATGTTGGTGTTGGAGCGGGAAGAGTTCGCGATCTTTTTAATAAAGCAAAGAAAAAAGCGCCGTCAATTGTTTTTATTGATGAAATTGACGCTATCGCTGGTTCAAGAAACGCAAGCTCTGGCAGTTCTGGAGAACGCGAACAAGCCCTTAACCAATTGCTGGCTAAAATGGATGGCTTTGAGGGAAATAGCGGTGTTATTGTTATGGGTGCCACAAACCGTCAAGATATGCTTGACAGCGCAATTCTTAGCAGATTTAACAGGCAAATCGTAATCCCAAACCCAGATATTGACGCGCGCGAGGCGATTCTCAAGGTTCACACAAGAAACAAGCCGCTTGAAAACGATGTTGATTTAAGACATCTTGCCAGAGGAACTAATCGTTTTTCCGGCAGAGATCTTAAAAACATTCTAAATGAAGCAGCTCTTCTGGCAGTTAGAAGAAAAAAAGAAGCAATTTCCGCTGACGAAATTAAAGAGGCATATAACACAGTACTTATGGGTTCTGAAAGAAAAATCAAGCACATGAGAAAAGAAGATTTGCTTCGCACTGCCTACCATGAAGCAGGACATGCGCTTTTGTACGAAATCTACCCAGAGATTGATTCAGTTACACAAATTACTATTGTTCCGCGCGGACTTGCGCTTGGTCTAACATGGCATTTGTCTGACGAAGAAAGATATCACACAACAAAAAGAGAGCTATTCTGCGAACTGCAGGCGCAATTAGGCGGACGCGCTGCAGAGATGGTTATTTTTGGAGATGACTATGTCACCACAGGCGCATCAAAGGATATTAAAAGATCTACAAATACTGTAAAAAATATGATTATGAAGTGGGGTATGAGCAAAGAACTTGGCATTCCATATTACGGCGGTGGAGATTATCATGAAAATCTAGGTTATCGTGTTGGAAACGATATTCAAATTAGCCCGAAAACGCAACAAAAAATTGATACAGCAGTGAAAGATATATTAGAAAACATGCTTAGAAAAGCAGTTGAACAACTAAACAAACACCGAAAAGCGCTTGAAGCGCTTACAGAAGCTCTTTTGCTAAAAAAAACATTGGATGGCGATGAGGTTCGGAGGATTATCAAAGAAAATCCGTCTACTGTTGTTCTTCCTGAACCAGAGGAAGTAGAAATCAAGCATTACTGGCATATTATGTACTAAAAAAAAGCCCTGACGCAAAAGTCAGGGTTTTTAAATAAGTAAATTGAATTTACTTATTTAAATTTTCTGTAAAAATTCAGATTCGCTCAAAATTTTCACTCCCAGCTTCTTTGCTTTGTCGCATTTTGAGCCAGGATTTGCGCCAATAACAATAAAATCAGTTTTTGATGATACTGAACCAGAAACATTCCCCCCAAACTCGCGGACTTTTGCTTTTGCCTCATCACGTGTTATTGAATCTAACTCCCCTGTAAAAACAAATGTCTTATTTTTTAATGGAAGATTGGCGCGACGGTAAACTTCTTTGATTTTTACTCCATTCTTAATTAAGTTATCCACAACCTGCTGATTTTTTTCATCTCTAAGATATTCATAGATATTTTTCGCCACAACACTACCGATATTTGGTATAGATTCTATTTTTTCTGCAGATGCTTTTCTAATTTTCTCAAGTATCATAAAATTCTTCGCCAAATCAATTGCTGTTTCTTCACCAACACCATCAATTCCTAAAGCATAAATAAATCTTGCTAATGAAACCTCTTTGCTTTGATTAATTGCATTTATTAGATTTTCCGCAGATTTTTCTCTGAATCTTTCCAGATTCATTAACTCCTCTTTTGATAATCTAAACAAATCTGCTGGCGTTGAAACAAGTCCTGCTCCCATTAATTGTTCTATAATTTTACCGCTCAAACCAACAATATCAAAACCTTTTTTAGATACAAAATGTGTAATTTGCTTAATATCTTTTGCGCTACATTTTGGATTAACACAATATAATATAACCTTTTTTCTTTTGATTTCTGATTTGCAAATTGGACATTTGTGTGGAACTAAAATTGACTTTGCATTTTTTGGACGCATACCTTTTAAAACTTCTATAATCTTTGGAATAATATCCCCTGCTTTTTCCAAAATTACAGTATCCCCTATTTTTAAATTTAAACGTTTGATTTCATCAAAATTATGAAGTGTGGCATGCTGAACAGTTGTTCCTCCAATGGCAGTTGGCTCCATTATTGCAACTGGCGTGATTGCGCCAGTTCGCCCAACCTGCCACCGCACATCCTTAACCACAGTTGTTGCCTGTTCACCTGGGAATTTGTAAGCGATGAGACCGCGCGGGGCTTTTCCTCGAACACCAAGTTGTTTAAATAAATTATTGTCATTTATCGTTACAACGATGCCATCTATCCAATAATCTAACTTCTCCCGCTTTTTATTGATTAATTTGTAGTAATCATCCACTTCTTTTAGATTTTTACAGTGTTTACTTAGAGGATTTGTTTTAACACCCAAAGATTTCATTATTTCATGAGATTCTTCGTGCGTAGCTTGCCCTAAATCACTTACAACACTATATCCAAAAAAATCTAATTTTCTCAAAGCAGTAATTTTTGAATCTAACTGACGAATGCTTCCTGCGGCAATGTTGCGAGGATTTGCAAATTCTGCTAACCCTTTCTTTTTTTGTTCTTTGTTCAGCTTTTCAAAGATTGATTTTGGCATAAAACATTCACCGCGGATTTCGGCATTAAGATTCTTTTGTAATCGTAAGGGAATTGCGTCAATTGTTTTAATATTTTGAGTGACATCCTCCCCCACTCTTCCATCTCCTCTTGTTGCTCCGATTTTTAAGATTCCGTCTTCATAAATCAAAGATACTGCCAAGCCATCTACTTTGACTTCGCAGTAATAATCAAATTGCTTATGGTTCCCCGCCTTCGCGGGGACAAGCTTTTTAAGTCGATTTTCCCACTCCCTCATTTCTTCAAATGAAAAAACATCTTCCATTGAAAGCATTCTTTGTGAATGTTCAACTTTCCTAAATTTAGCCAAGGATTTTCCGCCAACACGCTGTGTTGGAGAATCTGGCGTGATAAATTCTGGATGTTCTTGTTCTAATTTTAAAAGCTCGTGCTTTAGTGAGTCCAAAGCTGCGTCAGATATCTCAATTTTATCTTTTACGTGATAAAGATAGCGATGATGCGCTATCTCTTTTTTAAGTTTTTCTATACGCCTTTGCGCTTCGTTTTTGA
>JAYEKT010000057.1:0-1407 GCA_034716735.1 Patescibacteria group bacterium | reverse complement strand
TCACAATACAAATCCTTCCATTCAGGATTTTCTTTTTGTATTAAATTAATCTTCCATCGTCTTTTCCATTTCTTCATTTGTTTTTCTCTTGTAATAGCCGCCATTATGTCATTGGTTTCTTCAAAATAAACTAAATTATGAACGCTATACTTTTTTGTAAATCCTTTAACCATGTTTTGTTTATGTTCATAAACTCTCTTCGGTAAATTACTCGTTACTCCTATATACAGTGTCCCGTTTCTTTTACTTGCTAAAATGTAAACAAAATAATGTCTGGTATACATACTTAGTGGATCCCCGCCTACGCGGGGATGACATTAAAATAAATCCACCCTTATTTTAACAAAAAAACGCGGCGAGAACAACTCACCGCGTGAATGTATTGCTAATCAAACAACTCTACTCCTAGGGGGAAACAGCCAACCTCGGGATAACCTTTGTCGCCTGAAAACCAATAATTAGGATCTAATCTAAAAATATCAGGGAAATGAAAGTACAAACGACTGCTATCAGTTATGCGACACGTATCGGTTCTTACAAAATTCCATTGACCATCCTCTGCAAGTGGAACCTGTTCGTTAGTTCTTCTATAGTGTGGCAATATGAGAGCAGAAAGTAATGAGATGCTACCAAAGAAATCAAGATGGTGTTCTGGAAGATTATATTCTTCTTGAATTTCTAAAAGCATTGCTCTTTGTTCTGTCACGCTCATACCACAGCTGTTTGGTAGAATGCGGGGAATCCAAAAAACCAAAGACTCTTTAGTTAACAAATCGCCTTTAAACAAACCAATATCAGAACCAGGATACATTGAAGGCTCTCTGACCCTAAACCCAGCTTTTACATAATAAGCAATAGACTGATTGTTCTTCCAGCCAAAAACATTCTTCGCAAATTTTCGCCAATTCTTAACAATCTCTCTTGCTTCTTGTCGTGTGTATTTATTTTGCAAAAGAAGTTCTACTGCCTCTTTGCTTGTAAGAGGATTAGAAAATTCTTCAGAAGTTGGATTAAACAATCTATCAGGATCATCAAGATATGCCTGTAAATTTTCCCTTGTATATCTAATTTTATGTAAAAGAAGTTCCTTTACTTGTCCAGTCGTAACCTCGGACATAGCGCCCTCCTTGCCACGCCTTGATGACGTAGCGACTCATCACCTACACGGAACTTCGGAACACACGCATCTCGACCTATCCAAGACACGCGCCCGACTACCGCACAGGCAACACTTATCTTTTATCACGTTTTTTAGATTCTATCAATAAAAATAAATACGTAAAATGATTTTACGTATTTATTTTGTGGCTAGAAATTCTCACGGCCGTGAGAATTTCTAGCATAATAAAAAACCGCCGAAGGCGGTAAAAAACATAAAATCTGTGTAAATCTGTGGTTTAAATCTGC
>JAYEKT010000056.1:0-2924 GCA_034716735.1 Patescibacteria group bacterium | reverse complement strand
GTTAATAGCTAATTTTCGACCTGTTGATTTTTTAAACTTATCAAATATATTTTTCAATTTATTGGAAAAAAAATTTACCGTCTTTTGTATAGCATTATACTTGCTAATCTGAATTTTCATAATGGTATGTTTTACAACTAAAAGTCAAGTTGACTTCTTATTACTCTGAATTACGAAACGCAACTTTCTTAAACAATCGCGAAGCGATTAATAAAAATTAACAAGCAAATTTTGACAATTAAAAATCCATTTGGATTGTCCAAATTTGTCTGTTAATTGATATATGCGGTAAATTTTTTCATTATGTTGTCCCGAAGTTTCGGGATTGAATTAAGCTATTTGATAAGCCAGCAGACTGTAGATATAGTTAGCTAAATATCCGTCTACTGATCTGGGCATGCTGGTAAGCAGCCCTTTGAATAATTTTAGATCCCTGAAATTGTATTCTATTTTGAATCTGGTTTTGTAAAGCAGTTCCTCAAATTTAGTCATTAGTTTTTTCATATTCTTTTTCGGCTTGGAAATAAATATTCTTTTGCCCTCCTCGTAGATTTCCTTGGCTAATTTGTCTGATACATATCCCGCGTCAGCGATAATGAAACCGTTAATTCCTTCGCACATATCAGGAACAGGTTTCCGATCATCAATGTTGGCAGGCGTAAACTTAATGGCAAGCATACTTTGGCGCAAATCAGTAATTAGGTGTAATTTTAGCCCGAAATATGTTCCTTTAGAATTTTTGGAAAAAGCGGATAGCAATTTCATGGTCTTATGCTTATTGGCGTTTTTAAATAGGCACACAGGAATATCAGTTGAATCAATATGCTTAATTGGATGGGGATTGTTCTGCCTGTTCATTCTCATAATCAGCATTAGAATGATAGCGGCCAATTGCGCAAATCGATTCATATTAACAACCAATGTTTTATATGAGCATTTATATTCTAATCCCAGCATTTCATAAACGGACTTTTTAGTAGGAATTCCATGCTTGTTTTTAAACAGCGATATTGTTAGTATGTCGTTTATGTTAATAGCTAATTTTCGACCTGTTGATTTTTTAAACTTATCAAATATATTTTTCAATTTATTGGAAAAAAAATTTACCGTCTTTTGTATAGCATTATACCTGCTAATCTGAATTTTCATAATGGTATGTTTTACAACTAAAAGTCAAGTTGACTTCTTATTACTATTTTATACCATTATGGCAATTTAGGGTAGTTTCGTAATTCAGAGTTATAAGTATTAATATTATATCAAAATATATTTTATGACGCAAGGATTATTAGAGAAACTAGAATCAATACCTTGTGCAAGTCCATGAACATAATTGACACTTAGTTAATTATAATTATTGGCTAATTTTCTATCAATTTGCTGCATTAATTTATTAATTTGCTCTTTCTTTTTTATTCTGCGGGCATTATTTAACCGTCTTCTTTGTTTATTTAAATATTTCTGCCATTTTTTTGTAATATCATAAGCCTTGTCAGAATCTTTTTTCCATAATTCATAAAATGCCATTGGCGTTAAATTGCCTAATGCCTGATGAGGCCTGATATAGTTATAGATATATTCCCAATCTAATATTTTCTGTTTTTGATCAGCAAAGGTTTTGCAAATATTGCCGTGTTGATAAAATTCCACTTCATCTGTTAAATGCGATCTCTCTACTCTGGGATTATCTGTTGGCGTGCCTGCCCGAGAATAAAAATGCATAATATTGTTTTTTTCTAAATGCTCGCTAAAGTCCTTTTCATTTTCTCCTCCATTATCCGTATTTTCGCAGGCAATAGCAAACGGCAATCTATTTTCTGTCTCTTCTTGAACCGCTACCGCTGTTTTACTGTTAGAATCCTCGGCCAAACCAATAGTCCTTATCCTTGTAAATGAATCAATTGTAGTGTGCTGATACCAATAATTTTCTTTAGCCCTAAATTTGTCCGGATTGGTAAATTGCCCCATTTTTAGTATAAATTTCATATCTTTTTCAACTAATGCTCCTGGTTTGTAATCTTTGATTTTAGTCGGAGGCCGTAATTTCTGCTTATTGATTTGCCCATTATTATTCATTTTATTTTGATATGCTCTTTTATTTTTATTTGATATTTTGACATTTAATAACCCATATTTTGCAAGATATCTATTAATAGTGCTGGCGCCAACTTTAATCTGATGATCTCTATTTAAAACCGTTTCTAATTTGTCTTTTCCCCAATGGTATTTATTTCTAACCTCAATAATTCTATTCTCAGTTTCTTGGCTTATTCTTTGCCGGTTATTTGTATTCTTTGGGGCTTTTGATATGGGCTCTAACAAACGGGGATCTTTGTTCAGCTTTTTCCACTTACTATGAATAGCTGATAGCCACTGCCGAGAAATGCCTATTTTATTAGCAGCTTGGCTGATATTGCCATCACATTCGTAATAAATAATATACATCCATTTTAATCGTTTTTTAGCATCCTTTGATAGATAATACCGCAATGGGTTTAAAATATTTTCTGCTTTTGTTTGCATAATGTCTATAGAATTAAATTTATTAAATCTATAGACAATACCATATTTTTTATGTTTTTGCACCCCTATATCCATTTCCCACATTCTCCTTTTTCGTCTTTTCATAATTCTACTTCTATAGTGTCAAGTATAACATGGGCGAGTGCATATCCTATCTTTCTTTTAGCTTAAATTAAATTAATTTCGCCATTCGCGAGTGAAAATCACAATCTTTTCAAAACCTATAGCGCAACGAAACTGATTAAAATTAAAACCCCCTTGCGTGCAATTAACACAAGGGGGGTGAATAATTTAAAAAAATTCTTGTCTTAAGTTAAAAACTGCCCCATCTAACTCGATTGCTGCCATAGCCTCTTAAGATCCGATGGCCACGCTTATTTACCCATGCCTTTCCTCCTTCA
>JAYEKT010000055.1:0-2949 GCA_034716735.1 Patescibacteria group bacterium | reverse complement strand
GAAAGGTTCGAGATAATATTCAAAACCCTTCTTAATTCTTCTTCTTTTTTGTTTAGTCTAAATTGAACTTTCATAAAAAAATCCGTTGATACCAATATAGTATCAACGGATACAAGAAAAATCAATAAATCTTAACCGCAAACTTCGGAACATCAAACCAATTAGGATTTTTTCTGTATAATTTGCGCAAATCACGAATAATTGGTCTAATTGTATTAAGATTTGGTTAGAACTTCAGGATACCCCCTCCATATAAAAAAACTCGGTTTTTGACCGAGCTTTTTTATACGGTACCTTTTGGTTGAAATTCTAACTTTTTTTGAACAAAATCCAGAATAATGAGGTGCGTTTCCGCTTACCTCCGCTCCGCTACGGCAAACCAAAACAGAAATTTTTTCATTACATTTTTTATTTCTTTCTGCCCAAACCTCAAAAGCCAATTCCGCAAATTGATATTATGCTTGTCGTATTTCTTCAATTTCTTTATCTGTTAAATTCTTCCCCTCATTTCCCAATAATTCTTTAAATTTTTCTAATGATATCATATATAATTATTGATAATCGTTTTATAATAGTGTTTACTCTTTCTTACATATGAAATTTGTCGCCAGATTTATAGAATTCTAACGAGTTTTCAAATTCTGCCTGTTGTTCTTTGTGTTGAGGCACTTCTTTTAATATATCATCAATCATTTTATTATATTCTTTTTTATCAAATTTAAGCGGAGGACTAATAATGAAATCAGCTCTTTTGCCATCAAAATTCTTTATAAGTTCAACCCTATCAACCTCTTCGTTTTGTTCAGGATTTTCATAATCAAAAGAAGTATAATAAAATTTAGACCAAATTATTTCATTATCTAGTATTTCTATTTTTACATAATAACCAGTGCACATTATATAGCCACAACCACAAACAAACATCGGAATAACGCCACTTTCAGAACGGCTGATTTCTAATCCCGCGACATCAAAAAAATAATCAGTATCCCTACCATCAATGACTATTTTAAAAATATTCGGATAAAAATTTGGTCGTTCATCTATTTTTATTTTGTAAGATAGTTTATTCATATTGTTTATTTTACGTTCCCCCTAAATCGCCTGCGTCAGGCGGTTGTCCGTGAATATCGCCACCGCCAGAACTTCCCTTAATCGTCAGCCAAATAAAAATCGTGATAATCACTATTATTAAAATGAAAATAATCCAGCCCATAAGTTTATAACTTTAATTTTTCAATTTGAATAAATTTTCAAAAAAACTTTTTTTATCCTCTTGCTTATTATATTTAGGCATCATTTTCTTTTCAAAATTCATTGCAAAAACTTGCATTATCTCAACACCTTTTGGGTCATCGCTATGGTAAAGCACCGTTCTTGGCCAGAATTTTCTTGAATTATTTTTACTACACAATTCTACGAGATATTTCATAACATCAATTCCTCTTTTTGGATGACTTAGATGAAAATCAAAGCTCATAGTATCAATGCGAAAATCTTTCTGCCTACGAACAGACTTAATAAAGTGTTCCACTTCTTTTATGTTGTGTAGATGAACCCATCCTTGTGGTGCTTCTCTTTGGTCGTCAAGCCAAATTTTCATAATTTTAATTCTTGCCTTAGCTTCTTTTTGCATATATTTATTTTAGTTTCCTGTAGCTCGTGCTACGTCCCTGACCAACACGTTCAATCTTTTTAAGTCGCATTAACTTACCAAGAGCTTGTCTAACCGTTGGTTGGGCAACTTTAGTTTTCTTAGCAATTTCCATGGGAGTGGCCATCTCTTCAATCTCTTGTAGATATTGCCAGACAGCCATTTGTTTTGGAGTCAAAAGTTTTTCTACATTTTCCTTTGAAAGCAAATCAACCGCCATCTGAGACTGCTTCAAAAGGGTAGTGAAAAAGAATTCAAGCCAGGGAGTAATATCCTCTTTTTTTGAACCAATTGTTTTTTGACTTTTACGTAAAGCAATATAGTATTCTGGTTTATTATCCTCAACCAATTTCTCATGAGATACATAGGGCATGTATTCGTAACCCTCTTTAAGAAGCAACAGATTTGTCAGAACACGAGAAACACGGCCGTTGCCGTCTTGGAACGGATGAATCTTCAAGAACTCTACTAAGAGATTAGCTACAATAAGAAGTGAGTGATATTTTTTCTCGGTCAAAGCATTATTAGTCCACTCAATTAATTCCTGCATTTCTTTGGGAGTAAGATAGGCGGCGGTGGTATCAAAAAGAACACCCACAGACTCGCCAGCTTCATTTACCATGTGGACTTTATTTTCCTGCTTTTTATAATCACCTCTATGCCT
Source organism: Patescibacteria group bacterium (assembly GCA_034716735.1). Lineage (GTDB taxonomy): Bacteria > Patescibacteriota > Patescibacteriia > DYHP01 > DYHP01 > JAYEKT01. The sequence continues at coordinate 631 of JAYEKT010000055.1, read as the reverse complement.
TTTATCTTTACTAACATACTTAAGCAATTCACTATGGAAGTGTTTAACAGCGCCTTCATTAAAATAAAGTGTCTTCCATGAATTAAAAACATTTTCAAGTAATTCGTAATATCCCTTAACTTCTTGCTTATCACGATCGGTAAATTTCTGGATAGAAATACCTCTCATCATTTTTTCAATATCCTCATCTGAAAGTTTTGCGCCCTCAATGCGAGTAGAAGCGCCAGTAGAAGTAATCAAAACAGACCGTTTAAGACGACTTAAAACTTGAGGACTTAATTTTGCCCCTGCAATCCACTGTCCTTGCAGTTGATTGATTTGTGTTATGATAGACCAGATATTATTAGGTATATTTTGTAATCTCTGGTCAAATTTGATGTTTTTTGACATATGTTTATCTGATGTATTAACTATATCAGATTATATCAAATTAGTAAAGTAGGGTCAACTGTAGAAAACCGCATAAGTTCACACCAAATAAAAAAACTCGGTTTTTGACCGAGTTTTTTTATTTGCTTGATTTTATTGTTGTTCTGGCGCTTCTGGCTTAGGTTCTTCAGCAGGCGCTTCTGGTGCTGTAGGCGCTTCTGGTTTTGGTTCTTCAGCAGGCGCTTCTGGTGTTACTTCTGGT
>JAYEKT010000054.1:0-3002 GCA_034716735.1 Patescibacteria group bacterium | reverse complement strand
CTGGTTTGCCTATTAGCAGCGCTTACGGAGGGGAAAAAGAAGAATGGGGTTGGGCAAAATCAGGAGCTTTTGAAGAATGGAAATCAAAACAATATAAACAAACACAACCACGACAATTTGAAATAGAAAGCGGAGTTTGGGCTTGGCTTGCATCACCAGAAGCAATGAATATGTCTGACGAGCAAATAAAACAAGAAATTATGTCAGCAGGATTTGATCCTAATGACTTTGGTTATTATCAATAATTTTTATGTCTTTACAAAATTATCTACAACAAAGAAATCAAACAATGACACTTCCGACAGGACAGACTGGTTCATTATCTAATTTTTTGCAACAAAATAAATTAGATACTAAACCAAAGACTGTTTTTAAACCAAAAGAAAAAGAAGAGAAAAAATCAAAATTAAAATCCGCTTTTCGTTGGTTAGGAAAACAACTAATGAAACCAGTCGGATCAACAGCAAAAGAATTGAGAGGAGTAGGAGAATTTACTGGACATCTTTTGTCTATTGCGTCGCCAAGAATTTCAGCGTCAGAAGGATTAAAAAAGGCAGGGCAAGAATGGGCTAAAAGCCAGCAAGGGATATTAGATGTTTTATCAGGCAAAGAAGAAACAAGTTTTAGAAAAGAATTTGAGGATGTTGATAAGGATTTATCTAAATTAGAAAAAACAATGAGTATTGGAGCTGATTTTGTTTTAGACCCTTTATGGTTTGCCAAACCAGTAAAAGTTGTTAAAAGGGCGGGCAAAATTGTTAAATTAGATAAACCAGCAAAAGTATTGGCAAAAAGCATTAAAGGATTAACGCCAGTAAGAAAATTGAAAATGCTTTTTTCCACGACAACAGGCAATAAAGAATTTGATGCTGTTGTTAATAAATTTAGAAATTTAAAAGAATATAGAGAAGGACGACTTATTGATGAAGCAGTCAATTTACAAAAAGATATTGTTAAATATAAAAAAGCGGGAGTTAAAAACATTGAAGAAATTATCACGGAAGGATTAGAAAATAAAGCAAGTTTAGCAAAAATAAAAGATAGCAAAGTTTTAAATATTGTTTCAAGGTTAGATAAAAAATATAAAGGTTTGTTGGATTATTCAAGAAAAATAGGGTTGGAAATCGGAGAAATCGCAGAATATGCTCCGCATATACGGACAAAAGAAAGTTTTTTAAATATTCTTAAAAAGGAATTTAGTTTAGGAGCACGGGAATTTGGAAAAGGAAGTATTGAAAAAGGAAGGAAATTGCAAGGGACTATTAAAGAATTAGAAGAACAGGGAATAAAAATATTTGAAAAAAATCCAGCAATACAATTAGCCAAAAAAGGACAGGCATACGCGAAAGCGATTACAAGCAAAGAATTTACTAATGAAGTTAAAAAATTTGCTATTAAAGACGGAATTGAAGTTTCTAATCCTATGCTTAAAGGATTAAAATTTGCCGATGATCAAGCGAAAGTTATTGATAATTTTTATCAAGGAATAAAACCAGAAGAATTAAAAGTTATTGTTAAAACTTTTGATAATGTTCAAAATTGGTGGAAAGGGCAAGCGCTCGTTGCCCCCTCTTATCATTTAAGAAACACAGTAGGGAATATTTGGAATAATTATTTAGCGAATGTAAATCCTTATGCTTACGCGCAAGCAATGAGAATGCAAAAAAATCCTGCTAAATTCAGCGGGATAATAGATGAGATGAAAAAATTAGGAGTAATAAATGAAGGCTGGTATGCGAAAGATATTAGCGAAGAAGTTTTACAAAAAGTTAGTAAAGTAGGAAATTGGAAAATTGGAATGAACCCCGTGAAACAACAAAATTATTTGTTCCAATTAAATAAATGGTCAGGTTCATTAGTTGAAAACAATGCTCGTATGGCTCATTATTTGTCTAAAAAAGCAGGAGGAATGTCTGCTGAAAAAGCCGCTGAAAGTGTTAAAAAATATCTTTTTGATTATGGCAATTTAACTTCTACTGAAAAAAATATTTTTAAAAGAGCAATACCATTTTATACTTGGACAAGAAAAAATCTGCCTTTGCAGTTAGAAGGACTTATAACCCAGCCAGCTAAATACGCGTTGCCCCATAAAATAATACAACAAATAGAAAGTGGTGTTGAAGTTCCAAACGAAAAATATATGTCGCCTTATATTACCGAGAATGTGCCTGTTAGGATTAAAAAAGATGATAAAGGCAATACAATGTATTTTTTATTAGGCAACTGGCTTCCTTATGCTTCCGCTATTGATATTTTAAGCCAGCCATTAGATACCTTAATAGGTATGGCGACACCTTTATTAAAAACGCCAATAGAATTATGGGCTAATCAATCAACATATTTTAAAGATACATTAGGACAATATTCAAAAATTGAAAGAACCCACAAACAACAAGGTGAGTTTATGGGACAATTATCGCGAAAAAAAAATATACTTCTGTTAAGAAATATAAGAATTTTAAATGATATGAATAGATGGATTGATAAAAAAGACCCTACCGCCACCCAAAATAGTTATATGGTCAAAATATTACATACTTTATTTGGCAAAGCCGCGACTTATGATGTTGGGAAAGCTAAATATTTTTACGATAAAGACACAGATGAAAGAATGTATGAACTTAAAAAAGCGATTAAATCAGCTTTAAAAAAAGGGTATAAAGAAAAAGCGAATGAATTAAAGAATGAGCTGCAAGAATTTATGCAAATAAGAAAATAATTACCAAGTCCAATTGTCATCTTGATATAAATTTTCTACATTATAATTGCTTTCTATTATTGGACAATTTGTTTTATCTCTCCATACCAAAAGTATTAAGCAAAATATAATCAAGAAGACAATTATTAAATTTTTAAAATCTTTATCCATAAATTTAATTTAATTTATAAGTTCTACCGATTTCAGCGCATTTTTGCTCTGTTAAAGATTTCCTCGCGCTTGTTTTTTTTTCTTTTAAAAAATCGTCAATGTCTATACAATAAAATATTTTATTGCCTCTCCG
>JAYEKT010000053.1:0-3007 GCA_034716735.1 Patescibacteria group bacterium | reverse complement strand
TAGATGAAGCAGATAATGAAGACCTTAAGATAGTGTTGAAACATATTATGGACGATGAAAAAGAGCATGTTGCTGAATTAATAAAAGTTCTTAGAAAAATGGATCAAACCCAAGAAGAAAAATTTCAAAAAGAAGAACTTTAAATTTTAGCTTTATATCAAATCGAATGCGTTGAAACCGCTTTATTTTAAAAAGCGGTTTTTGTTTGACAGAATAATAAGAAAATGTAAAAGTAATTCTTATATTAAAGCTCAAAATAAAAAATTAATAAGCTTTAAAAGATCTTTGAAAATTAAATTTTAATCTAAAACAGAGAAGAAAGGAGAAACAAGAAATGAGAAAAATATTTTTATTAGCAGGAATAATAATTGGTGTAAGTATTGTTTTGACAGGTTGCGCTAGTAATCCTAACAAGTATTTGCCGAAAACGGTTTTAACTAAACCTGAAAATGCTGTTTCCGTGCCACATCCAATTGAAATAGAAAGAGAGAAAATTAGAGCAATTACTAAGTTTATCGCTATTATGGATCCTGGTTTATGGACGGAAGTGGTTTACGGAGGCGGTGTTTGGCCAGCTTTGGCACAAGACAATAACGGCAAGATATCAAGAGGATATGGATTCCTAACAGGCGTGAATTTTTTCGGAGATTTTTTGATTCAATTTATTTTGTCAGGAACAGAAACAAAATCAAGAGAGAGCAGAATCATATACTTAAACAGAGATAATGGCTGGGCTTATACTCTTTTAGGTCAAGAAATAAAAGAGTATGACCCGAAAAAATTTGACAAAGACAAAAAATTTCAGAAAAAGATTTTTGACAAAGGAACGACTCTATCAGAGATAGAAAGTTTTTGGAAAAATTATTCTAAAGACAAAGGTATTCCTAATGAATACCGTGTTCAAGGGATAAAAGTTGGTTCGCAGGAATGGGACAATTATAAAAAGGAAATAAAAAGCAATCTTAAGTATAATTACAAAATGCCAGGCGGGCAAATTCGTTGCGGTTATTTGCCATTAAAGAACTTCAGACAAATAGCGAGCGAGATGCCGGGATTTAGTGGTGCAGAAAGATGGCTTGAAAAAGCGAAATTGCCTCTAATCTCTTTGCCGTTTACTGGGATTGGGTTGCTCTATTTAGTTGGAACCAGTATCGTCAGCGATGCAGTCACGGCTGGAATAGACGACAGTTGGTCAGGTTTTTATGGTCGCGCTACAGTTATACGTTATGAGCTAGCGCCATTATTCAGGCAGATTTCAGAGATTTATAAAAAACTGCTTGAAATAAGGGATAAGAGGATCAAAGACTTGGAATTTGAATTATATATGAAGGATATTACGACAAGAGGAATAGCAAGAAAAGAATAAATTTATAAATTTTAAAGGAGAGAAAATGGCAAGAATGACAAGAGTGGCTTTAATTGTAGTTATTATTTTCTTGTTGTCTTTTGTCATTCTAGCAAAGACAACAAAAGGAACGATTGGATTTCTAGAAAATATTGAATTGCCTGGACTATTTGGCTTTGGCGCGAAAAAAGCGCAAGTGCATGTTTTTAAAATAGCGTCTAGTGCGCCAGTACCAAGCCCAAGGTATGTTTATAAGATTAATCAAACAGCTAAACTTAAGGCGGAGAAGAAAGAAAAACAAAAAAAAATTAAAAACGAAATAGACAAAATCAAAAAAGACTTAAGACAAGAATATCGACTTAAAGCTCAAAGGAAAGAAAAAATTAAACTTAAAATAGACAAAATCAAAAAAGACTTAAGACAAGAACAGCGAACAGCTGAAACCTGTAAACAAAAAGTGATTGAACTGAAAAAGAGCTTGACTCTTGAATTGCAAAAAGAAAAGAAAATAGATAATTTTGATTTCTTTATTGGCGTTGGATCTTATGGCTCTAATGCTTATAATCTCAACGGGGATTATATTTGGGCCAAAATTAGATACAATCCATTTGAGTTTTTAAACGATAAGTTAGAATTAGGATTTTTCGGATTTGGCGCACTTGGAATTGGTAGTAGTAAAAACCTTCGCCACGCAGCCGTTAAATTAGTTATAGGTCCAAGTTTGAAAATAAATTTTTCTGACTGGACTGCTGGCTTAGATTTTGGCATAGGCAAATTGTCTAACGAAATCCATGCAGGCAGTTATCAGACAAAACAAATTGACGACCTTTTTGTTTTGTCCGGTTATTTTGATTTCCATGGTCGCAGAAATGAAAAGAAAAAATGGTTGTCAAAAACAAGTTTTGGCTTTGATGTAAACTTGCCTTACAGTACTAGCTGTAAGGGTTGCCTACATGAATACAATAATCAGGTGGCTAGTGTATGGTTTAAACAGGCCATCTATGATTTTGAACCGATCCAAAATTTGTTTTTAACCCCAGAATTTAATTTGGGGTTTAGAAAAGAATACGAACAAGGTTCAAAAATTTTAAAACTGGGGCCGTCCGTGACAATGTCTTATTATGGCCAAAATATTTTATCTTTCTCTTTTCTAAATTACGAAAGGAGTCTAGAAGAAGGGAATAGCGATATTCACTGGCTGGGAGGCTGGCTGAGTATTGGCGGTATTGTCAGGGCTATTAAAGCTTCTCGGATTAAGTTAGCCACGAATGGAGACTTAGAGAAGCGCCTCGCTTCCCGCTAAAAACTTACTAAAAACTTAAATTTTAATTTTATAAATTTCTTAGTTAAAGATGGAAAGCAAATTGCTTACATATAATGTCCCAAATTGGGACACTAAGAATTTATAAAAAGTTTGCCAGAAATTCCAAAAATTTTTGGCAAAAATGAATAAATTCAAAGCTCTGCGTTTTCAAAATGCAGAGCTTTTTTAATTAATGTTTATTTAGATTAGTTTAATAAGATATCGGTTAGAATATCGGTTAATGGTATCGGTTAACGGTATCGGTTAAAATCTGCCCGAGGTCGGGCCTCGGGCGTTTTGGGTAAGTTCGAGTATAGACAATCTCTTGGGGTTTTTATAAAAGTAATTTTGATGTAGAA
>JAYEKT010000052.1:0-12580 GCA_034716735.1 Patescibacteria group bacterium | reverse complement strand
AATAAAAACTATTATAATGGGCGGCGCCGTTATTACATCAACACCTGCGCCTGTGAAGAATATGCAGGATACACAGAAGACGCCATCAGATGAGTCAGTTGAAAATCCGTCAGAAACCAAACCTTCGCGAATCTAAAAACGCAAATACATGTAAATAAATAATAAAGATTAACGTTTATTAGCGTAAAAAATTAGCGGTTGATTGCCAATATGAAAAAAACAATCTTACTCACAATTTTAATTCTCGCGTGTTTGGTTTTAGTTGGAACAGGTTGTGGCGCTGTTCTTTCGCCAAGCTCTCCAGAGGAATCAGACGAGCCAGTTGAAAATCCGTCAGAATCTAAAGCTATGTGGGGAGATGGGACGGAATTTAACCCTACATGGAAAGATTACATCAACCCCATTAAATGGTTTACGCCTGTTTTTAGAACAGCCCCACAGTCTGAGATGTATACTCCTGATACGCCAAATAGACCACTAGAAAGTAAGGGAGGAATACAGGAACAGCTATTACAGGAACAGCGATTACAAGAAATTAATAATTAAAAAAATATGTCTAAAAAATATATTTTTATCGCGACTTTGGCTTTGATTGTCTTGCTTGGCGCAGGATGTTTACTTCAAGGAGAGCCAAAAGACGAAGTTTCTAAAATTCTTTTAAATCTTAAAAGACAATCGGGTATTGCGTTTGATGAGGTGCTTGATGTTGAATTCAATTGGAATCTTGAGCAAGAAGGCGAGGTTCGAGGAGTATCTGTGACAGGAAAGAGGATGGAAGCGCTTGGTATTTCGCCAGATGAGCCAATAAAAGTAAAAGAATTTTTTGAAGCAGAGGGTTTTGTAATAGATATTCAGAATATTGTCGCAGGCACTATTGTTGGTTTGGATGGATATCGCAAGGATTCTATAGTTTGTGTTGCGCGAGGCGGTGTGACAGGAGGAGTAGAAGGGCTTGAAGCAGAAGTTGTGACAGAAGATGTGATTGTGAGTTGCGGGGAATTACAAGTGGTTGAATCTGAAGATGTCGCAGGATTGGCAAATCCAGCATCAGTTTATTGTGAAAATAAAGGCGGGAAATTAATTCACATAATGGGTGTTGGCGGTGTGGTTGGTTACTGTATATTGCCAGATGAAAGAGTTTGTCAGCAATGGAAGTTTTTCTATAGCGAGGGAGGGGAGTGTGAATCACCAGAAGTTAAGTTTGAGAGTGACAAGGATTGTAAATCTGCATGTGAAGAAGCAGGGGAGCTATCAGGTAATTGCAAATTAGCAGAAAATATAGAAGATGGAGAGACAAACTTAGGCGGATGTGTAGTTACACAATCACTTCTCTGCGCGAATGAAAACAAATGCTATTGTGGCTGTTCGCACTAATGTCATTCAGAGGAGCCCGCAGGCGACGAAGAATCTCGCGGGAGCCGCAGCGACCTGCGCGCAAATTGATAAAATCTTGACAAATTTTAAAATATAGTGTAGGATTAAGAAATATAATAAATTTAAACTACAAAAGTACGAAAAACCGTGAAATTACGAAATTCCGTAATTTCGATTATTTCGTAATTTAGTAGCGTAAATATGAAAACCAAACTTTTAGTTTGTGTTCTAACTATTACGTCCTTGGTTTTTGGATTAACTGGGGTAAGCGTTTTGGCAACGCAAGCAGCTGGAAATCCACACCGCGTAATTGTTACACTTACAAGTCCTGTCAACGAAGCGGCAAGAACAGCTCTTGGAAACCATGGCGAAATTCTTAAAGAACTTCCGCTCGGTAATGGGTTAGTTGTTTTGCTTCCAAGCCAAGCAGCAGTATCAGCCGTTGGAACCTTAGCAGGCGTTAAAAGGGTAGAAACAGACGCTCGCGTGTTTGCTCTTGCGCCTCCTGGCGCATGTACTCCATGGCCTGCATGTAAAGACGGCGGGGACGAAGAACCTCCTGAAGAACCATCTCAAGAACTTCCGTGGGGAGTTGACCGCGTAGACGCTGATTTGACATGGAGCGCAAGTAGGGGTTTTGGTGTAAATGTTGCTGTAATTGATACGGGTATAGATAATAATCACCCTGATTTAGTTGGCAATCTCCAAGGCGGAGTCAATTTTGTTTCCAAAAATCCACGAAAACCCGCTGATTCAAATAAATGGGATGATGACAATGGACACGGCACACATGTCGCAGGTATCATAGCTGCCGTAGATAATTCCGAAGGTGTTGTCGGTGTTGCTCCTGAAGCCAACTTGTGGGCTGTAAAAGTTCTTGATAGAAATGGAAGTGGTTATATTAGTGACGTAATCGCAGGTATTAACTGGGCGATTGCAAATGAAATGGATGTTATAAACATGAGTTTGGGTTCAAGCTCTGATGTTTTATCTCTCCATGAAGCTGTTGACGTAGCTTATACTGCTGGTGTTGTTGTTGTAGCTGCAACTGGCAATTCAGGAGATGGTAATGGCTCAACAAACGAAGTTAACTATCCTGCAAAATATGATTCTGTTATTGCAGTTGGCGCAATTGCATCTGATGATTCTACTCCATCATGGAGTTCTGAAGGCGCAGAAGTAGAACTTGCTGCTCCTGGTGTTGACATTAAGTCAACATGGAAAGATGGTGGATATAACACAATTAGTGGAACTTCAATGGCCTCACCTCATGTAGCGGGCACAGTTGCCCTACTCTTAGCTACAGCTGATTTGGCTCCTGCAGAAGTCCGCGCAAACCTCCAAGCAGCTGCTGACGATTTAGGCGCTGTTGGCCATGATAATTTTTATGGCTATGGATTAGTTGATGCAGAAGAAAGCATCACTGGAGTCCAGACAGAGTAATATTGAAATTATAGAATATGTAGGGGTACCCTTTATGGGTACCCTTTTGGTATAAATTTTACAAAAATCCGTGTATAGAAATTATGACGGCCGTCATAAATCTTAGCCATTGATTTTTAACACGCAGAGTTTGCTCCGTCGTATGATTGGGGTCTATTCGCCTATTGGAATCTTAACTAAAAATATCGAGGTTGAACCTCGATATTTTTTATTTCTTCTCAACTACATTTACGAATTTGCGTAATTTCATATTGCCGTTAAATCTTCGGACTTTTTTGCGTGTGAATTTTATGATTCCGGTGATTGCTGCATAGAGGGTGTCATCTTTTCCTTGCTTTACGTTTTTTCCCGGATAAACTTTTGTCCCTCTTTGGCGAATTATAATCTCACCCGCTTTTGCGAGTGTTCCATCAGACAATTTTACGCCTAATCGTTTAGATTGTGAGTCGCGGCCTAATCCAGTAGAACCGCCAGCTTTCTTATGTGCCATATTTGAATGCAGAATGATGAATTCAAAATGCAGAATTATTTTTTTATCTTTAATCTTATTTATATTAACAGTTTTGTTAAAAAAAGTCAAGGATTTCTGGATTCCAGATCGGGGTCTGGAATGACATTGAAGAAAAAGAAAGCCCGCCAGAGGTCCGAAGACATGACGGGGAAAAAGGCGGATGCTGATATCGATATCAGCAAACCGCGCGTGAATTAAGAACAACACCGCGGGTCGTCACCTACTATACCGGAATCGGCGAAGTTTCCGGTCTGAAGATCAATGACATGGTACTCGCCCGCACCAAGATAAAGAGCCATTCTTTTTATGGCCGAATATGCCGCTTTCTTTGCTTCTTCTACTGTATCGAACGAGAACGGTTTTCCCTTGCGCAGTAGGTCGTTCCAACCGCCTTTGGCATGGCCCTCCCTGGCACTTCCGTAGATGACGAACACGACGTAGCGCTTCAGCATTTCAGAACCTCCTTCCTTGTTGGTTTTCTCCTACTTAAGATAACTATTTTTTGGAAACGGGATTTCCAAGAGGAAATACCGTTTCTTAGTTATCTTGAGTAGAAGCCCTCGACCGTAGCCGAGGGCTGTTATGGGCAGGCACTGAACATATATTAACGCCTGCATGCTAAAGAACATTGGGAACTATTTGAAGGTTCCTGTCATTTACCTCCGTGAGTGGAGAACTCGGGGGTGTTGTGATGCTGAAGGGCACCACCGCTCATCAGGGCGACGTTCACCCAGCAGTCCGAGTTGAAACCCGAACCAAAGGTGACCACCGCATGGCGATCGCGCTTGAACAGCACGTTGAGCCACCAAATCAGCACCATGCTTGTCATCTCTTTCCTTTCCAGGCGTTTTTGCCTTTCATAATAACCACTATAGCACATTTTAAGGGTTTTGTCAAGACCTGCAGGCGCAAAATCACAGAACGAGCAAAAACGCTAAAATTAGATGAAAAAACGGCCATTTTGGCCGTTTTTTGCTTATTTTATTGTAATTTACCCTATTTTATTATATCATTATACGGTAAAAATGGGTTTTTGAGTTCATCCAGCATTATCTCTGCCCTTGCTTTTTTTGCTTCAATTCTCTTTGAAATCTTCCTAAATAAGCTAATATCAACTGGCTTTAAAGCAAGTTGTCCTTGTAGTATTACGATTTCTTCACTTTGGGTGATAGCAGTATAGATATTTTCATAGAGAAAAAATGAGAGTACTAAAATTAGAAGGATAAAAATTGCAATAATCCCAAAAAACGACTTGCGAACAATTCTGACAATTTTAGAGGTTGATGTTTTTGTAAACATATCCTTTTAATGATGCGTTTATAATCCCGTCTGCATCTTCTGCTCTCGTGGTCAAGTTAACGGAATTGAGCAGAATATACGTGTTTAATTTTTCAATATCGTTCATAAATCCAATAATATCTTTAAAATTACCTTTTGCGCTAAGAGTTAAATCAATTTTTTGTTTTCCATCTGGATAAGTATTTTTTTCCTGTGGTAGAAAATAAATTTGCAAATCCACTTCATTTTTATCGGCTTGTTGTTCAAGCATTGTTATAAAAGTAAGTTCATCGCCTGGCGATAGGAAAATAGATAAAATTGTATTCATATTGTCATGAATTTCGCGGAAATTTGTGATAATTCTGCGCATACTAAATCTTTGAACATATCGTTTTTCAAGTCCCAGCCGCTGTTCATAAATTTCTTGTTTAAGATCGCGAATGTCGTTTATCACAGGAATAATAATTAAAATTAAAATTACTGCCGTTACTGTTGTAAACAAAGCAGATAAAATTGCCATCTTTTGTTTTGGAGTTAGATTTATTTTTATGGTCATAAGCTTTGCAGGGTCAATTGGAATTCAAAATCAATATCATTTCTTTTTAAAAGATTTGAAAATGGTAATTTTACTTGTTCAAATAATGCAGAATTTTCTAAATTGGACTTGAGTAATAAAAGATCATTTCGTGTTTTTGCATATCCTTTTACAACAGTATTACCTTCGCCAAGCCTTAGGACAATTACAGAAATCTGAATATTTTCAGGAATCAAATCATTAAGTTCAGCAAGATGGGATGACCACGCAACAAACTCCTTTTGTGTATTGCTGATATTTTCAAGTTTATCGTTTATCTGCCTAATTTGTTGATTAACTCCACCGTATTCTTTGGTAATTAAGGTTGTTTGTTCTACAACGGTTTCAAAACTGTGCGCGAGTAAAAGCTTTGAGCCGAGTAGAATGACTGCGATAAAAACAAAAAATATCAAAAATACAGCTAAAACATTCTTTATTGTTGCGTAAAGAATTTTTTCTTCTGCCCCTTTCTTTTTTTGTGGGGAAAGTAAATTGAGTGTTATCATAAAAATTGTGAAATTGCCCCGCGAATTGCCAAGCCGATAGCAGTCGCGTATTTTGTTGATTCTTTTTGAAAAGCAGTATTTTTTGTTATGATGCCGGTTAATGAACCGCATGTTTTGATTTTTATCCCAAGTTTTTGCGAGAGCAGAGTATTTAATTTTGACAAGTCCATTCCTTCACCTCCCATACAAATACCTGATAATTTATTTTTATCATCGGATGAAATATAGAAACTTAATGCTTTGTTGATTTTTTTTACAATATCATCAATTTTTGCTGAATTTTCAGGAGTAGGAAGAGTCAAAGATAAGGCAGGGATATTATTTTGCGCAAAAATTAGATTAGAAGAGGTCGCGCCGATATTAACAATTGCATGGTTAAGTATTTTTTTATTAGGCAATGGTTTGCTCGGACCCAGGACGCTTCTTGCAATAGCCACCCCCTCTATTTCCAGAGCCATAGGAATGAGGCGTAAAGATTCTAAGAAATTTGTGAGAGAATCAACAGATTTTCTTGATGCGGCGCCAACCAGGACTTTGTAGTGACGACTCATTGAGTCGTCTCTATGGGATATAATTTGCCAGTCCGCATAGATTTCTTTGTACGAAACAGGAAGATGACTTTCAATTATTTTAGGAAGACCCTCGTTTAAATTTCTTTCATTTTTTGCCTTGATTTCTAATAATTTTAAAAATGATTTTTTTTCAGGCAATGATGCAACTACTGCGTGGTTTTTGATTTTAGTATTTTTTAAAAGTTGTGAGATGGCAGGCGCGAGCTTATTCGCATCTTTAATTTCACCATTAAAAATAACACCCTTTGGGATTTTTATCTCACCAAAAGCGCGCAAAAACAACTGCTTCTTTCCTCTAAAAGTGCGTCTTTGTTCTAATTGAACAGCTTTTACTGATTTATCGCTAATATCTAATCCAAAAGCATTTAAATTGCCATTAATAATCATGATTTTATTTATTTTTAAGTTTTACTGCTTTGAATGTTTTGCTTTCACGCAAAACATCACCAGCTTGTTTCTGGGTTATGTTGGTAATTTCTACTAAACTTACATTGTTCCACACACTATCATTATACCCGAAATTTAGGGTGCTCACAAATTGAGCAATTGTTTTTTTACCTGACGGTCTTATGCTTGTAGCATCTGTTTCAGTATCGGAAATAAGTAGTGTTGGATTTGTTCCATCGCGTTCAAAAGCTACATAATCAAAGTTGTCTGGGATTATGTCTTGGTTACTATCTATTGCTGGAAGTTTTAAGACAATTGTATTTTCGTCGCTTACATAGCTCACGTTGTTTATTGTTGAGCTTGACATCACGTTAAAGCTTTCTTCTATAGCAGAAGTGATTGTTTTTTGCGCGAGCATATTTTGCGCTTTTATCTCAGCAATTGCAGATTCAGAGCGGTAAAGTTGCCATTGAGTTATAAATAATGAGCCGACTGTAAGCATGGCTATTGCGGCAATGGCGATTACTATGGTTATTTCGATTATCGTAAATCCTTTCATATTATGGACGCAATAATGTTTTTAATTCCACATCCCTTACTCCTCTATCATCTTTCCATTGTACTCGCGCTGTAATTTGTTTAATATCTTCATTTTCCTGCCAGTCGGCAATGGTTAAAAATCCCTGCCCCTCATTAAGTAAATTCCACGCATTGTGTCCTGGAGCTATGCCGATAAAATCCGCATCAGTTCTGTTGGTTGTCGATGTCGAGGGAAATGTTCTTATTATCTCAAGTTCTGCTTCTGCAATTCCAAAAGCCGCTCCTTCATTTTCTGAATATCTTTGGGAATGAAGAGATGCAAGCGATGCTCCAAAAATTATAAAAATCGTCCCGATTAACGCAATCGAAACCAGAATTTCGATGAGAGATATACCGCGAGGTATATTATACTTGTTGGGACAACGAATAAATAGGTGATATTATCGCCACAGCGATTCCTCCAACAATAAGACCTAAGAAGAGGATAAGTAATGGTTCAATAATCGAAGACAAGCTCTTGACTGTATCATCCACCTGCTCTTCGTAAAAAACAGCTAAATCTTCTAATAAAACATCTAGATTACCAGATTTTTCTCCAATGCTAATCATCTGGATAACCAATGGTGGAAAAAGTTTTTTGTTTTTTGATAAACTTTCTGCAATAAGCACGCCTTTTTTTAGTTTTTCTGCGGCCTCAACAACAATTTTTTTATAATGCACATTTCCCAAAATATCAGCAGTTGTTTCAAAACTTTTAACAACAGGGATGTCGGTTTTTAGTAAAGATGATAATGTGCGCGCAAATCGCGCTAAATTAACTTTTCGCGCAACAGGCCCGAGAATTGGCGTTGTTAAGAAAAATTTATGGAGAATGTGTTTGCCTGTTGGTCGACGTATGGCAACGATAAATAGTATAATAATGACCACCAATCCAATCACAACAATAATAGAATGTTCTAAAATAAATTTATTTACGGTTATAAGAATTTTTGTCGCAAGTGGCAGTTCTGCTTCCATTTCTTCAAAAATAGAAATCATTCGAGGGATAATATAGACAATCATTGCCGTTACAATACCCGCAGTCGCAACAAGAATTACTACAGGATAAGTCAGCGCGCCTTTGATTTTTGATCGAAGATTATGTTCCTTTTTCATTTGCAAAGCCAGTTGCTCCAGATTTTTTTCAAGTGTTCCAGACATTTCTCCTGCTTCAATCATGCTGACAAAAATCCTTGGAAAAACTCGAGGATGTTTTGCTAAATTTGTTGAAAGTTTTTCACCTTTTTCAATGCCGACTTTTATTTCTTTTAAGATTTTTGAGAAACGTTTGTTTTCTGTTTGCTCAGCCAAAGTTCCCATTGAATCAGAAATTGAAAGCCCAGCATGAACAAGAACCCGAAGATGATTGATAAAAAAAAGTTTTTCTGCAAGAGGAATGGTGGTGAGTAGCGCCAATTTTTCGTTGATATTAGAAAACAGACCAGGTTTCTTTGCTTGAACCAGTTTTGGTTTGGGCGCCACTGGTTTGACAGCTGGTTTGACCGGCGGTTTTTTAGCCACTGGCTTGGATTTAGCCACTGGTTTTGCTGGCGGTTTGGTAGGCACTGGCTTGGGTGGAATTGTAGGTTTTACTGGCGGTTTTGGTGGCATAGTTTATTCTTTAGTTACTCTCAAAATCTCTTCCAAAGTCGTCATTCCTTTCACTGCTTTTATAAATCCATCTTCAACCAAGGTTATCATTTTTTGTTTTTGAGCCGCGTCTTCTAACTCCTCAGCGCGGGCTTGTTTGTGGATTAAATCTGAAATTGTTCGGGTTACTTCCAAAACTTCAAAGATTCCTATTCTTCCCTTGTATCCATCATTGTTGCATTGCCGACACCCTTCTCCATGATAAAATTTCAAACTTGTCAAAGTGTCAGTCGGCTTTAAAATCTTTTCACGTTTTAATGTTTCAAGAATTGCCTTAGTATCAAAAAGTTTTTGAATTTCAGCAATCTGTTTTTTGTCTAATTTGTAAGGTTTCATACATTTTTTGCAGATTTTACGCACAAGTCGTTGAGCAATAATCATATTTGTTGTAAAAGCAACAAGAAAAGTTGGTACGCCCATATCAATCAAACGTGGTAAAGATGTGACTGCATCGTTTGTATGAAGCGTGGACAATACAAGATGGCCGGTCATGGCGGCATTGATTGCAATGTCAGCAGTTTCTGGGTCGCGAATTTCACCAACCATGATAATATCTGGGTCTTGGCGGAGAAGGGAGCGAAGTCCGCGGGCAAAAGTAAAACCAATACGCGCGTTCACCTGACTCTGATTAATACCCGGCATCCTGTATTCAATTGGGTCTTCAACAGTGGCGATGTTCACACCCGGTTTGTTCAAAATGCTCATTATGGAATACAAAGTCGTTGTTTTTCCAGAACCAGTCGGACCAGTGACAAAAATAACTCCATGCGGTTTTTTGATGTTTCTTTTTGTAACAGCAAATGGTCTTGGCAAGAGTCCAAGTTTGTCTAATGGCACTGCGCCAGCAGTTTCAGACAACAAACGCATAACGACTTTTTCGCCGTCAAAAACAGGGAAGATAGAAACACGAACCGAATATTTATAATCTTTTGTAGAAATTTTAAACCGCCCATCTTGCGGCAGGCGGTGTTCATCCAACTTTAAATTTGATAAAACTTTGATGCGGGCGACAACGCCTGATTCTGCGGGGCGGGGGAGTGACATCACATTTTTTAAAATTCCATCTACGCGAAAACGCACTTTCACTTCTTTTTCCATTGGTTCAATATGCACATCAGACGCGCCTTCAAAAATCGCATGCTCAAGCAAGCTGTCAACAATTCTGATAACAGGTAAGTCCTCGGCTAATTCTTTTAATTTTTTCTTTTCTTTTTCATCTGTTTTAGTTACTGAGGTTGTTGCAATTTCTTCAAACTCGGCTTTTAAACTTTGTTTAAATTGTTTGAGCGCTTCGTCAATATCACTTGGAGTTGTAAGACAAACTTTTGGTTCAAGCCCTGTCTTCCTGTGGATAAATTCAAAAATCTGTAGATTTTCTGGTTCGGTTGTTGCAAGCTTCATTTGCGAGTCAGCTTTATCAAATGCAATTATTCGCCGCGCTGATGAAACAGTTTCAGGAACCATAAACAAAATATCTTTTCTAATTGGCTTGCCCTTTAAAGAAACGAAAGGCAACTTTTTCATTCGCGCTAATTCCCGATAAAAATGTTCCTCTGTCACAAATCTTTTATCTAAAAGATACTCCAAAAGCGGCACGCGCTTTGCCCGCGTGTATTTTAAAACTTTCGCCAGCTTATCTTTCGGAACTATCTTGCTTGCGATTTTTAGGACTGTTGCTTCAGTCATGTTTATATTATATCACACTTGACAAAAGGCAGAAATGTGTATAAGATAAAAAGAAAATATGTAGGGGCATCCCTTGTGGGTGTCCAAGGAAGGGGAGACAAGATGACAGACCATGTATCAGTTGATAAAAGGGCGCGATCGTGGCTAGACATGAAACCAGGCAGTTATGGTGAAGCTATGGCGAGAAAGATCGGGCTTGTGCGAGTAGCCCGCTTAGGTCCTTCACAAGAAATCTTGGACGAGATTTTTACAAAGTTTGTTCCACCCCGCGGGGCTGGTTATGTTTATGCAGTAGAAATTGCTGGGTATGGAGTTTCACCAGAGGTGTTAGATGATGCAATTATAGAGTTTTTAAGAAAAGCTGCTAAAAGTACTCCTTTTTTAAAGAATGATCATATTAAAACAGCCGAAAAACTTGCTAAATTACGTCTTGGCAGAGAAGAATTAACCGATAAAGAACGCAAGGAGGCGAGATGAGTAACGAACAGCAGACGCATTTGATTGTTGAGTTGGATTCTGTGGCTGTTGAAGAAGAGAAGGAAGGACATAAGGGTTTTCGTCCTTGGGTTGCGCGAATGTTCTCTCCTGGTATCTTAGTAGAACTTACTTTAGGAAACACTGATTAGTCATCACATACACCCAGCAAGATGACGAAAGGATATACGCAACGCAAAAGGCGTGTTAGGAAAAAAGGTGCCACCAAACGCCGTGTAGACCCGCAATGGTTTGGAAGACAAATGGGCGCTGATTATAGAGTAAATCCTTATTTGACTGAAAATCTTGACAAAGAAAATCTCCGCCTAACTCTAATTCCAGGAACCGAATATCGTTTTGAAGATGATTATGTAATTTTTGAACATTTTGAAATCGGCAACAGCATCTTTTTCACAACCCGTTGGATTCTCCGAATCCTTGATGGAAATAACAAAGTTGTGTGGGAAAGAGAAGAAAAGGATGCGAGAGATGAATAAGGAAAAAGCGTGTTTGGTGAACGTTGAGGTTAAAAAAGGGGCACTTTGGGTTAATATAAAATATTGGCAAAAAACACCAAAGAGACATGTAGATTTTTTGAAAGGATATTATCAGTGGAAGTTTTCTCGAGAACACGGCGAAGAAATACCAATTGAAGAAATATCAGTGAGTGCTAAAGAAGGTGAATTGATGAAAACAGAGATGACGTTTATAGTACAACGCGGAGCAGCACTTTATCTTGGGCTATATATTCTACATTATGAAGCGCCGCATGTTATCCCTGTCATTATAAAAAGATTAAAGAGATTCAAGAAACAAAAACCTCGTCTTGCAAACCTGACGCAATATGCGATAGATGAACTGAAAAAGATTACGGAAAAAACATTTATATTAGGGCTAAAAGATGGCAAACGCGTTCTTCATGTTATAGATTTGAAAGAGGGGGAGGTGTTGGGTAGTTATTTGTGGGAACACGATGTGGTTATGAAAATATATTTGTAGGAAGCTTAGCTTCCTACAGTCACCCCCGACTTTCGAGTCGGGGGATTTTTTTTACCAATAATTTTCACGTTCGTGAAAATTATTGGTAAATTTACCTTAATTTTAATATAATTTTAACACGACAGTCGACTGTCGTGTTCTAATCTAATTAGAACTTAATAGGCATATCTATATTCCCGTTAAAATTTGCTGATAAATACCCACGGCCGTGGGTATTTATCAGCAAGGGCTTCTTGCCACCCATAGATTAAAATGGTAAATTAAAAAAGTATGAAATTTTTTGAACAACCAAAACCATTTGAAGTCACAGAATCAAAAACTGAGGTAGAGATTAAGGTTGAAGAAGAAGCGCGGGAGAAAGCCAAAAAAATTGGACTTAAAGACGGAGAACAGGCAGAACTATATATTGATATAATGAAGGTTGAATATAAATCGCCAGAAACAGATGAATTGTGTCTTTTTGATGTTTATAATTTGGCAGGAGATTTAATAGAAAAGAATAAAAATTTTGATGAAGCCCTAGATTTTTTGGAATATAACGGGGCAT
>JAYEKT010000051.1:0-3194 GCA_034716735.1 Patescibacteria group bacterium | reverse complement strand
AACAAGAAAAAATCGCTGATAAAGAATATAATAGATTGCAAAAAGAAATTGATTATGAAAGAGGGCTTGCGAAAAGTGGTTTAAGTTATATTCCGAATGTTGACGCCTATAATAAAATCGTTAAGCAGTATGGCATTACGCCTGCCAATTTTAGCAATTTCATTTATAAAGACCCGATGAATGGGAAGATGTATTTGCAGCCGTTGGAGGAGGCGGAAGATGCTAAATTACAATTTATTAAGGGAACAGCTGAACAGCCGGCAGGAGTGTTTAATCCATCAACAGGAGATTTTGTGCAAATTGCGGGGTTGGCGGGAAGTGTTGATCCTATCACTGGTGTTCCAACAGATCCGACAAAAACTATACAAGGATTTGATTTCACAAGTTATGCGACAGATACGGAATGGGGAAATAATGTTAATAATATTTTAAATAATATTGGACAATTTAAAACTGTTCAAGATATAGATAATTATATTCAAAGTGTTGCTTCTGGAAGTCAAGTTTCAGGAAGTGATATACAAAAAGTTTCAGAAGAGTATGGAGTAAGTTGGGAATTATTAACTGCTATAATGCAACAAGAAAGTCATTTTGGGACAAGAGGATTAGCAGTCGGAGCTAATAATCCTGGTAATGTAGGGACCACTGATGAATTAGCCGCGCAAGGAAGGGCAAATACTTTCCCTACAATGTTAGAAGGTATGAGAGCAATAGGAAGAAATATTGATAGAAGAAGAATAGACACTATCGGAGATACTGGGTATCCAACTGATGAAGATATAGAAAATTTATCATTAGAAGAACGAAATGTTATGCAGGCGATAATGAGATTACTCCCTACAAAATTAAAAGACGCTTTGCAGGAAAAAAAGGAAAGACAAAAAGAAGTTATATTTAGTTATAGACAAGGAAAATCATTTCAGACTATTGCTGATGAATTTCAAGGATTTATCATTTCGCCCGATGTTAGTTTTGAAGATAAAAATTTAGCAACAAATTTAAGGGTATTATCAACTGGAACAGGATTAGATTTAAGAGAAATATCCGCTCCTATAAATTTAAAACAACCTCTTAAAGCGATGACTAATGTTGAAAATGCTAATTTATCAGAAGTTCAAGGAGAATTAAGCGAGGTGTCTTCATCAAGGTCTTTGATACAGGGTGCTGATAGAGTATTAGATTTATTAAAAAAAGCCCCTACAAAATATTTAGGTAAATTTGATGGTCAAAAATTTAAAGTTAAAAAATGGTTTGGTCTTTCAGACGAAGACGCCCAAAAAACACAAAGATTAGAAACCGCTATGGTCAATCTTTTGAATGGAATTAGACGAGAAAGTTTGGGAACTGCTGTCACGGAAGCGGAGATTAAATTTTTAGAACCATTATTAACAAGTTTGTTAGATCAACCAACTATGATAAAAACTAAAATGAATGAATTAAAAGTCGGAACAATGCTTTTACATAATGAAGCAAGAGGCACTGCTAATTTACCACAAATTGATGAAAGACAATTGCTTGATAATAAATTAAGATTACAAGTATATAGGGATAAACAAATATCTGATGGCTTATCAAGCGAAGAAGCATATCAAGAATATTTAATTATTAAACAACAATAATATGCCTTTAACATTTGAACAATTTAAGCAATTAAGAGAAAAAGGATTATCGCCTCAACAAATAGCTGATTTTGAAAGCGGTTATGTTCCAGAGGAAACATCAAAAACAAAAAAGCCATTGCCTGGAACAGTGTTAGATAGAGTTGCTGGTTTTAGTGAAAAAACATTTGGGAAAGCCAGTCAATTTATGTTTGGGACAACTGGGAAAACAGCAGGAGGTTTGATAGCTCGTGGAATTAGCGGAGCAATGAAACTTTCGCCATCTGAAAAAATGCAAAAAAAAGGTGTAGAAATAGAAAAAAAACTTGAAGATACTACAAAAACAGATATTGCTTTTACTATGTTGGAGTTATATCCTGGTGGTGGTTTTGTTGGTAAAGCATTAAAAAAACTTCCTGGCGGTTCAACTATTGCTAAAAATTTATCTAAATTGCCTGAAAAATCAAAAGTAAAAGCTATCAAATTATATTCAGAAGCATTTGGAGCAACTACTGAAAAGTTAAAAACAAAAACCGCGAAAGTAGTTCCTGAATTATTAAAGCGAGGAGAGAAAATATCAACATTAGAAAAATTTGGAGAAAAAGCAGGTGGTTTAATGGATGAAGCAAGAGACGCAATCAAAGTAATTGAAAATAAATTGCCAAAAGAAAAAATGACTTATACGAAGCCATTGATCAGTAGTTTAAAATCAATAATAAATAAAAATATTTCAGGAGGTAAAATTGTCAATCAAGAAGCGACAAATGCGACATTGAAAGTAATGAAAACAATTACTCAATATGGCGATACTATTTCAACAAAAGATTTGATTAAAGTCAGAAGGATATTAGATAAAAGTGTTGCAATCGCAAATAGAGATTTTACAAAATCAACAGGATTAACTTTAAAAGCGGAAGCTCAAACAAAATTAGTAAATTCAATAAGGCGAGAATTAGCAAAAGATGTTCCTGAATTAGCGAAAGTAAATAAAGAATTTACTTTATGGGCTAATGTAAAACAAATAGTTGATGCTACTGTTAAAAGAAGAACAAGCCAAACAGGCGGATTGACAAAAACAATAGTTGGTAGCGCAGGGATTGGAGCAGGATTGATGAGTGGAGATAGTTTGGCTGATAAATTTCAAAATGCTTTTATTTTTGGAGTATTAGGTAGAAATTTTGTAAAATTGGTTCAATCCGCAAGATGGAAAACTTTATCAGCAACAACAAGATATAAAATTGCTAATTATTTGGCAAGTGGACAATTTCAAAAAGCAGAATTGTTAATTATTAAATTATCAGCTGGGGCTAAAAATATTTTAACCGAAGAGTAATTCCCAAACAATCCAAAAATATAACAAACCTATCAATGTTGGAATAAGTAAATATAAAAAACAAAGATAACTTATAATTTTGCCTATAATAAATTCTAACGGATCTACGATTATTTTTTCTATTATTTTTTCTTTATCCATAAATTTAATTTAATTTAAAAGTTTTACCGATTGCATGCGCGCGGTCTTCTGTTAAAGATTTCCTCGCGCTTGTTTTTTTTTCTTTTAAAAAATCGTCAATGTCTATACAATAAAATATTTTA
>JAYEKT010000050.1:0-3215 GCA_034716735.1 Patescibacteria group bacterium | reverse complement strand
TAACTTTTGGTGTATAATATAAAATATGGATTTTTTATATTTAACATTAGGAATTGCAGGTCTGGGAATCAGCGCGCATTTTATTGTTCGCGGTGTTAAAAATATCGCAAAGTTTTTTAAGATTTCCGAACTTTTTATCGGACTTACAGTTATATCAATCGGAACTTCTTTGCCAGAGATATCTGTCAATATTGTCAGCGCTCTTAATAAATTAAATGGAATTGATTCATCTGGTATTGCTGTTGGTAATGTGATTGGTTCGGCCATTAATCAATTTACAATAATTATAGGAATTCTTGCTGTAATTCATTATGTTGTGGTTTCCAAGAGAAGCATTAAGAGAGATGGGTTGGTTTTGCTTGGGGTGATAGTAGTGGTATTTATAATGGCGTTAGATTTGAATGTTTCAAGATTAGAAGGCGCGCTTTTAATCATTTTTTATCTATTTTATCTTTTTAGTTTAAAAGGCGAATGTAATGTATTTAAAAAGCTTAGAGGAAGAAGACCGAAAGGAGAATTGCTTTGGGATTTTTTGTTTTTGGTTGGCGGCTTGATGTTGATTTCTTTTTCATCTAAAATGGTTGTGGAGAGCGCTATTTTAATATCTCACGGTTTTCAAATTAGCGAGTCAATTATTGGGCTTTTGGTGGTTGGATTGGGAACTGGTTTGCCAGAATTAACCATTGCGCTATTTGCTGTACTCAAGAAATCTTACCGTTTGGCAATAGGAAATCTAATTGGTAGCAATATATGCGATTTAATGCTTTCGCTTGGTATAGGGAGTGTAATTTCAGGATTTACAGTAGATAGGCAGATATTACAATTTGATATTCCGTTTTTATTCTTTTTATCAATTGTTGTGTTATTATTTTTGAGGTCTAAATACAGATTAGAGAAGAAAGAGGGAGTAGCGCTTTTGGTAATTTATTTGTTTTACGTAGGATTTAAGTTGATATTTCATATGTAATATGGCAAGTGTTGTCATGGGTTATGATATACACATGTCCCGATTGCGGGGAACTAAAAAATGAAGATATTATTGCGCAGTGTCGCAAATGCGGTTCTAATGAAGTAGAGGAACAAGGGGATAGTTTTTTTTGTCCAAATTGTGACGGGGTTAAAGAAAGCCACATGGTTTTATTCTGCGCAATTTGTGGAAACGATTTAGGGGGACTTGCTTAACATGAAAGAGTTATGATTCTTATTCATTATCACGAAATAGCCCTGAAAGGAAAAAATAGGGTATTCTTTGAGATTCAATTGGTAAAGAATATCAAACAAGGTCTTGATGGCCTATATAAAACAGTCAAAAGATTACCTGGACGGATTGTTGTTGAGATTAAGCCGCGGGTATCTAAAGATAAAAGTAGAAAGCGTCTCTCAAAGATATTTGGAGTCGCTTATTTTGTTTTTGCAGACGAGTGTGAATCTACGTTGGGGGAGATTAAAAAAACTGTATTAGCGCATTTACCATCCAATGGGTGGCAAACGTTCAAGATAGAAACAAAACGAAGTTATAAACAATTTCCAAAAACTTCGCAAGAGACAAGCGCAATAGTTGGCGCGCATGT
The DNA here is from genome assembly GCA_034716735.1 of Patescibacteria group bacterium. Taxonomy (GTDB): domain Bacteria; phylum Patescibacteriota; class Patescibacteriia; order DYHP01; family DYHP01; genus JAYEKT01. Next base: position 1,644 of record JAYEKT010000050.1, on the reverse strand, counting down.
TCTCAAAAATTTCAAACGTAGGGGCGTCTCTGGTGTACGCCCGCAGGTAAACGTAAAAAAACCCGACCTAACTTGTAATATAGAAATTACAAAAGATAAAACCTATATTTACTCAGAAAAAATTAAGGGCGCTGGCGGTTTGCCAGTTGGTGTAAGCGGAAAAGTTGCAGTGCTTCTTTCTGGTGGAATTGATTCACCGGTTGCCGCGCATCGTATTATGAAACGCGGGTCACGTACTGTTTTTATTCATTTTCATAGTTATCCACAGACAAGTAAGGCATCAGAAGAAAAAGTCAAAGAGCTTGCAAAAATTTTGAACGACTATCAATTTAAGACCAGATTATATCTTGTGCCATTTTTAGATATTCAAAAAGAAATAATGACAAAAACCCTATCATCTTATCGGGTGATACTGTATAGAAGATTTATGTTTAGAATAGCTGAAAAAATCGCTCGTCGTGAAAGAGCGCTGGCATTGGCAACAGGGGAGAGTGTTGGGCAAGTGGCATCTCAGACAATTGAAAATATTAATACTGTAAATAGTGTGGCAGAAATGCCTGTTTTACGCCCACTTATTAGCTATGATAAAGAAGAGATAATAAAAGAAGCGCAAAACATAGGAACTTTTGAAATTTCAATTCAGCCACATGACGATTGCTGCACACTTTTTATACCCAGAAATCCAGCTACAAGAGGAAAGCTTGAAGTAGCAGAAAAAGAAGAAAAAGAACTTGGGGTTGACAAATTGGTGAAAAAGTGTTTAAATGAGATGAAAGTGATAGATCTTTAATAAATTTATTCTCGCGAAAGCGGAGAACCAGAATCAGAAAAAGAGGAGGGAAGAGATGAAAATTTTAGAGTCCAAGGAAGATACCCTTGAGGTTTTGCGTCAGATGCAAGAGGATGTTGAAAAATGGGGTAGAAAGTTTTTTGATTTATCGGGTGCGTGTGGCAGAGCAGTAGGGGAAAGAGATTGGGCTCGGTTGGAAGAACTTAGAAAAGAACGCGATATTGCTCATGAACATCTAAGAATAATTTTTAAAGAATTAGCTGCTATTAAAAAAGCGCACGAGGAAGGAGTGCCCAATGAAGATTGTCAGTCGTGAAGAAGAGATAAGTCAGCTTCAACGAGAAATGTTAAATCTTTCTAATAGAAAGGTACAGCTTTTGCTAGATTTTCAGAAAATAGTTAGTGAAGGGAGAATAAAACCATGTGGTGAAATTGAGTGTGAGCGGCAGAAAATCAAAAAAAGAGAAGCCGAGATAAGGGAAGAAATGAGAGGTCTTAGGGAATTTGATAGATATGATAAAGAAGATGTTATTTTCGCATAGACAAAAAAACAAAAATCCCCATCCGCCAGCCAACGAAAACGGGAGAAAGGGAGAAGAGGAAATGAAGAAAGTCTACGAGTTGCTGGTTCTGTGGCCGGTTGTTATGCTGAAAAAGTTTTTAAAGACAATTCTTTATAAGCTTTTTCCAAAACAGATGAAATTTTTTAACTCTAAATCATATAGTAATTTTGTAAATTTTGTTTTTGAAAAACCTCCATGGCATATCCGTCTTTTTATTAGATTCAATAAATGGCTACATTCATAAAATGATTCACATCCCGTTTTGATTAAGTTCAAGACGGGTTTTTTTAT
>JAYEKT010000049.1:0-3266 GCA_034716735.1 Patescibacteria group bacterium | reverse complement strand
TCATCAATCTGTTTCTGGGTGTAGTTTGGCATTGGTGTTTTCTCCTTTTTGTGTTTCTTTGTTGTAATGAACAAAATCCTCCACAGAATATCCAATTTTGTAATTTAGATATTCTGTGAAAGTCCCCTCCTAAATTTTACAAAGTAAAGTTTAGGAGGGGTAAATAATTAGCTATTTCTTTTTGAAATAATTTTTAACAACTTATTACGTTCATCTTTAATATCTGGTCTGACAAAATCTTTTCTTAAAACTATTTCTATCTCTACCCCCTCTTTCTTTAATTCCCTTTGAATTTCTTCAAAAACAGCTTCTGGAGAATATCCAAACGCGCCAAAGGCGGGAAAAGAAGAATTTTCGTCAAACGGACAATCTATAGTTACTGAAATATCGCCCGTCTCTTCGTCAAACTTAATTTTTATTTTTTCGTCAAATTGTTCTGCCATTATCTTGTTCCGCTAATCATAACCTTTTTACTTCCTCGTCTCTGCATCTTGACATTGAAACCGCTTTTCTGAAGCGCTTTAAGTATGGCTATCTTTTTTCGCTTGTTTTCTTCTTCGTGAAACTGTTTTTTATGTTTCTGTAAAATGCTGTTGATTGACTGCTGAACTTGTCCTTTAGAATAATAATCTGAATCAAAAGACGCTTTGATAACGCCATTTTGCAATGAAAATATTGCCATACTGTGTTGCCCCTTAAGCTCTGACAACGCCCTATCCAAAACCGTCTGATGAATATCTGCAACTTGACATTTGCATGTGACTTGTATACTCATTTTTCTCTCCCTTTCTAGTCAACGTTTAGTGTTGACTATTTTTTGTTTTTATCTTTCAGATTTTCTGTAAAAACTGAATCCTTTTGGAAGCATTTTATTATCAAAGAAAGAAAAATAAGAATCGCGAGCGATTATCACGTGATCCAACATCAAAACTTTCTGACGACGCCACACTTCTCTGATGATAGCCGTTGTTTTAATATCGTCTTCGCTTGGTTCTGAACCATATGGAGACGGATGATTATGACAAAGAATAGTCGCGACAACGCCAAATTTGCTAGCGTCAAACATAACATCCTTTAATCGAAATCTACAAACATTGGGTAAACCTGACGCAATTTGAACTGTTTTTACCAGCCCTCCTTTTGTATTCAAAAGCAAAACAATCGTATGTTCTGTTTGAAAATGACCAATGAGGGGATGCGCAATACCAAAAACATCTCTTGAAAAAGTTATTTTTTGACAAACTTGCTGTTTCATTTTTTCTCCTTCTCTATATCATCCTCCAAAACATAACCTAAATCTGGTATATCAGAACTGTGTCCACAACACTCTTGTGGCAAACCCTGTTTTGTTTGCTTAGTCATACTTTTCATAATCTTTTGCCAATTATCCGGGAGCAATGACTTAGAAGAACAAGTTCTAATTCCAGCCAAAAGCATCTCATTAATTTGCCCCTTGCGAACTTCTTGTGGAATAAAATCATCAATCGCCCATTCAACATCTTTACTAATCATCTCATCTCTTCCGGCATTATCCGCATGAATCCATGCATGTTCAACAATAATTGATTCAATATCAGCGCCATTGCGACCTTCTGTAAGTTCGGCAAACTTTTTCCAATTTTTAACGTTTGTCTTGATTTCAGGATATTTATTAATTATTGCCTTGCAAATCGCTTCTCTTTCTTCAGCATTTGGCGGAAAAAAGCACATCCGCAAAGAAAATCTACCGGGACGAAGCATTGCCACATCCATAAATTGCGGCACGTTAGTGGCGCCAATCCAAAGCAGTTTTCCACGAAGCGAAGTATCGCTCATCACCTCAAGATTCTTTTGCATAATTCTACGTTCAACTCCACCAGAACCGTCGTGGTCATCCCGCCGACCAAGAGCATTATCAACTTCATCCACCCAAATAATTACAGGCGCCATATCAATACAGCCATTAATAAACTTTCTATGAAATCGTTCTGTATCCCCTACCCCTTTACTGCGGATAGCGCCAGGACTCACCATATTTACATTCATTTCTTTTGCCAACGCTTCTCCAGCAACAGTTTTTCCTGTTCCAGGCGGACCAGTGAAAAGAATTCCCATGGGAACTTTGTCATACTGCCCGCTATTCATCTTTTTCGCGATTCGCTTGAGTTCGGCTACTTGCCTTTTCAACCCGCCAATGCAATCAAATCCCCATTTTGGATTCATAACCTTTAGGATATCGCCGTAGTCCTCTTCCAAAAACTGCCGTTTACTCACGAAAACTCGTTCTGTAAGAGCCCGTCCATCATCATTTTGAACAATTGATTCAATTGCCTTCAGTGAAAGGCCGGCTGTTATTTTAGAAACAATTTCAAGTTCTCCTACATCTACATTTAAGCTCTCAAGAAAAAACCTTCGCGCTTCCAAATCCGGTTTTGGAATCCTAAGCTGATAGGTACCCACATCTCTGTCTAAAATAGATGTATCCAAATCTTCAGCGTGTTTTGTGAGGATAAGAATAACATGCCCATTTTCCTGAATCTGCCTACTTCGCGCCCATTCTTTTACGGCAACGTTAAGCGCCTTTTCATTGACTGAAGATACGCCAGTATCACATCCAAGTAAAGAATCCGCGTACTGCATAACAAAAAGTGTTCTCTTGTCACTTCTCTCAAAAAACTTAGTAAGGCGCGGGAAAAGTTCGCTTGGATCGCGAGGAATTTCAAAACCAATACCTGCGCTTGTCGCGATTTCAATATCTTCTTCAGACATTCCGTCTTGACTGACGCCCAAGAGATTCAAAAACTCATCTGCATCTCCTCTTGAAAGCTTTGGTCCAGTAGAGATGTTGTACTGAAGATAAAAATCAAATACTCTAGATGACAAACTTTCGATAAACTCTTCAAGGGTATTCAATCTATGCTCGCCAAACAAAACCAAATCATAGATATTTCCAGAAACAACAAGCAAATGTTTGTCATACCCTCTAATTGCAGCAATAATATCCGTCGTCCATTGGGAACTACAAACTGCCTGCAGAGTCGTTGCAACCATTTTATCTGCTCCTTTCTATTTTTTCTGTTTGTTTGTTGCTTATAGGAATCTGTGGTGGCTTTTTCTTAACATCGCCAAATTCAACATCAATACCTTCTTCACGAAGCAGTTTAGCGATTTTCACCAACTCTGACCTGCACAATTCTCCTTCAAACCCGCTCATGTCAACAAAAAATTCTCCAGTATCTTCGTTAAAAAGGATGTTGATTGTTTTTGTCATTTTTTCCCTCCTTTTG
>JAYEKT010000048.1:0-3273 GCA_034716735.1 Patescibacteria group bacterium | reverse complement strand
CATGTTCTCGCTGTTCTTCTGAAGTGTGTAGGTAGAGCGTTCTTGGTTGACCACGGAAAAGATCTTCTCCTTCGTGGACATCGCCTGAATGATAAATTATCTTAACGCCAGCTTCTGTGAAAATTTGTTCAATTTCTCTGAAAACATGTGGCTGTTCAAAAATACTACCACAGTGCGAATCGCTGTAAGCTCCTACATCAACTGTTTTTGCATAAACCTTACGGGTGAATTTTTTCATATCTTTGGAAGGTCCCCAACTTCTTTTCTGTCGTCGTTCAAGAATATAACTGTTTGATGCGCTATCCAATGTGCTAATATCAATACCACGTCTCTTCAGACTTTTGACCACTCTCCTTGCTTCAGTTTTTGATTTTCCAATACGTCTGGCAATCTCGCCTTCACGAAGCGAACCTTCTCTATAAAACCCCTTAAGGATTTTATCTTCATCTTCGCTCAAGTTTTTGTATTCAGGAACAGTCAGATAATCATCCGTAATCTGATGGTTAGTCCAAGAGTGCTCTTGGTAAAGAACCTTTTCAACTTTTTTTCTATTTTCATTAAGCGCAACAGTGATAACAGTAAAACCAATAGTTGCTGCCGAGCCTTGCTTTTTACGGTCCCTGCTTGATGCCTGCGGATCACAGAACGAAGAAACCAGAAAGGCATGGCGGTTTGAATCAGCATTAATCGGAGGAAAATACATAGGAACATGGTATCCGCCGACTACAGTAACCACAGGTGGTTTTTCGCCTCTTCTGCGCGGAGAAAGGTCATCAAAACTTGATGTAAGATAATCAAGAGGGATGCTTCTGGTGTAAGGACTCGGTGAATGTAGTCCTGGGGAATGATCACCAAAAATTTTAATATCTGTGCCTGTAATTGTGAAAGTATGATTCAAGTCGCCAGCATAAACCATATCATTTCTCGCTACACAAATTGCCTGCAAAGTATTTCTTGTTAGTCTTTTTGCGCTTCCCTTACCCAAGTCAAACTCAGCTGGACCATTCAAACAATATGTTTTGATTCCATCCTTGAGAACAGGAAAATGATCTATGACATAATCAATTTGATCTTCAAATTCAGTCAAAAATAGGTTACTATCCCCTTTTCGTTGGGTTTTTCCTGCAACAAGGTTTCCAAGACAGACAACCATATTTATATCACTAAAATCAATACCACGTTCTTTATTAACATATCCTCTGTTAATAAAGCTATAGAGATTGTGCAAAAGAGTAAGCTGTTGTGATTTGTGACCAAGACGAGGATCGGTAAAAACAACCAACTTAAATGTTTTGCGCGAAAGAGGCGGTAATTTTGTCGTGCCATCTTGGTCAACGCCTTCGCGCCAGAAAAATGTTCTTTTATCATCATCAGTTTCTACAGGAAAGCCCTCTGAGCGCAATTTATCAATAAACTCATAGCATTTTGTAGTTGGGATTTCGAGAAATTCAGAAATTTCCTCAATTGAACGTGTAGCTTTCTTAAGCCATGCAATAAATTTTTCTTCCAAGCTATTCCCAATTTTTTTACCAACAGCTCCACTAGATTTATTACGCGCCCAGCTATGACCCATCTGAATTGCTTTAGTCAAAATTGAATCACGCCAGCTCTTGGTTGTCAAACCTTCTTTTACAGAAATTGCATTAATTTTTTCAGTCAATTCTACCTTAAGCTTGTTTCTCTCATCATCAGAAAGATTTTCATCATGACTCTTTGGGAAATATTCAGAAAGCAATTTTTCTTGTTCGGGTACCCATGAATTCTTTCTACGGCGCTTAACACCACGTTTATTAGCTGCTTTACCTATTGACTTCATGTTTTGTCCTGGAAACATAGCAAGAAGTTCTTCCTCTGAAGAAATTGCATACTTTTCCACAACCAACTTACCCATTTTTTCATCATCACGCGTCCAATAAAAAGGAATCCCCCTTTTCTTTTTCGTAGCCATCTCTGATCTCCCTTTCTTTTTCTCTTTTTTTATTCAATTTTAAAAGGACGATTAAATAGAATCCTCCTTATTTCAATTTTAACAAGGATACTTATCCACTGTCAAATATTTTATAAACAGTTTTCAATTATTAAATACTTTTGACGCGTTTAAATACCCAGACTTGAAATTGTATTGCAACTGTTCTAAAAATTTTAACCCGTCTTTTGGAAAAAGAGTTTTCTGTTCTTTTGATGAATAATCAGTAATCCCTGTTTTTTCAAGGATTCCTATCAGGTTTTCGGCCTCACCACGACACACAATCTTGTCATCTTCTAAACTGCAAACAACCACAGTTTTTTGTGTGCCATCATTATTTAGTTTGTATATCTCTACTTTTGACATAAATTTTATTAGATAGCTTCTAAGTGTGATTTTAATTTTTTTATTGTTTTTTCGTCTAACTCTTCAAAACTATCAAGATTAAGTTCAAGCACAATAGCATAGTCGGGGTCTGCCTCTAAAATTCCTAAAAAAGTTTCTTTGTTTAATTTTTTGAAAAGATGAATATATTCTATAATTGCCCATGCTTGTTTTTCCTCTAAAAGATAATCGGCAACCTGTTGTTCGCTTAACTCGTTTGCTTCACGATTTTTTATAAAAGCTTCTATTTCTCCGTCGTATTTTTGGCTGAAATCTCGAAGTTTTTTTAACATTGTGCCTATTGCGGTTTTAGTAATATGACAGCCCTCAATATTTTGAGCTAAAACCTCTAATCTTTTAAAAAATAAAGCTACTTCTTTTTTGCCTAATAATTTAGAAAGATTATCACGTAGAGCTTGTTTTTTAGCTTCATCGCCGTTCAATGCTTGTAATTTTTCAACATCTTCATTGTCAAATGTAAAAGACGTTAAATTTTGACCCGACGCTCTTATGTTTGACTGAATACTTGAGTTTTTTGGGAAAGTGTCTCCGTGGTCAATTCCCCAAAGTTTTTTGTTTTCATCCAAAATAAGATTTCCCGAATGTCTATCTATGTTTCCAGTTAATGCATCAAAAAGCGCTACTTTACCCACTTGGTCTGAGAGTTCCTTGTCTATCCTTTCTTCATCGCTCAATTCGCCGTATGCTCGTGGATTTTGGATAAATTCTTGTAAACTTCCCTCTCTGCCTTTTACATCTCTAATTACAGTCGGTTTGACCACATCTAAGCCCAAAAACATAGCGGCTAAATAGCATGCCCGCTCTCTTTTGTAGCCCTCCCCAACTATTTCTGTTCCTGCTTTTTCTCCGTTTTTTGGCTTAAAGACCCCACTACCATCATCTATAATTTCTACAAATTTTGT
>JAYEKT010000047.1:0-3306 GCA_034716735.1 Patescibacteria group bacterium | reverse complement strand
AACTGCAAAATAAAATCCAATCCTCCGCGAGCAACTGTATAACCCATTTCAAGTTCAAACGGCGCAAATCTTTCAGCTCTGACGTGCAAATTCACTCGACCAGCAAAATCAACCCTACCACAATTTGCTAAAACACTGGTACCAACTCCCAGACGGATAATTCTCTCCTCTTCAGCATACGCATTAAGAGAAAACAAGCTCAAGCATAAAATAACCGCAGTCAAAACAATCTTTTTCATCTTCTTCCTCCCTCAATATTTTTAAAGATCTATTTTTTGCGCTTAATTTCCCTATTAATTCTTTGGATAAACTTCCCAAACGACATTCTATTCATTTTCTTTTTACCTCTAACTCTGATATTTAACATTTTTCCCTTGCTCCATTTGCCATCTTTTGGCATTTCTTTATCTCCTATAACAATCATATATGGAACTTTTTCTTTTTCTGCTTTACGAATTTTGTATCCAACCGTCTCTCCTAAAACATCAACAAAAACCCTAATATTTTCTTCCTGAAGAATATCCGCTAATTTTTTTGCAATAGCATTATGTTTTTCGCCGACTGGGACAACTTGAACCTGCGTTGGCGAAAGCCAAAGCGGAAACGCGCCAGCATAATGTTCAATCATCAAACCAATAAATCTTTCAAAAGAACCAAATAATGCTCTGTGAAGCATATACGGTCGCTCCTCTTTGCCTTTAAAATTTATAAAAGACATATCAAACCTTTCTGGAAGATTAAAATCAAACTGCAATGTTGAACATTGCCATTCTCTACCAATGCAATCTTTTATTTTAAAATCTAATTTCGGACCGTAAAAAACTGCTTCGCCCTCTTCTTTTACATATTTTAATTTTTTCTTCTTGGCGACTTTTTCTAAAACTTTTTGTGTAAATTTCCATCCTTCATCGTGTCCAGCATATTTCTTTTTGTCTTTTGGATTTCTAAGCGCCAAATAAACATTATAATCTTTAAATCCAAAAGTAGAAAACATAAAAGTAATGAAATCTATTACTCTTTCAAGTTCTTTTTCCACTTGCTCTTTAGAGCAGATGATATGCGCGTCGTCTTGAGTAAAACCACGGACTCTGGTTAAACCAGAAATCTCGCCAGATTTTTCATAGCGATAAACTGTTGCTGCTTCTGCCCATCTAATTGGCAAATCACGATATGATTTTGGACTGGAATTATAAATCTTTACATGAAAAGGGCAATTCATTGGTTTGAGCAGATATTCTTCTTTAACTTTTGCGTCTTTGTTTTTTTCACGCTTTTGCGTTTGCGCGTCTTTTAATGACTGTCCAATTTCAATTGGCGGATACATACTTTCATTATAAAAACCCCAGTGTCCAGACGTTTCCCAAAGCGCGCGCGAGCCAATATGTGGAGTTCTCACTAACTCATATCCATTTTTTAAATGTTCGCTATACCAAAATTCTTCCATTATCTGCCAAATCAAAGCGCCTTTTGGTAACCACATTGGAAGGCCAATACCAACTTGTGAATCAATTAAAAATAATCCTAATTCTTTTCCTAATTTTCTATGATCTCTTTTTTCTGCCTCCTTAATTAATTCTAAATAATCTTCTAATTCTTTTTTGGTATAAAAAGCTGTGCCATAGATACGAGTAAGCATTTTATTTTTTTCATCGCCTCGCCAATATGCTCCAGCAATTTTTTCAAGTTTAAAAATTTTAAGATTACTGGTTTTTTTTACATGCGGACCGCGACATAAATCAGTAAATTTTCCTACCTTGTAAACAGAAACTTTTTTCTCCCCTTCAATTTTTAAGTCCTTTAAAAGCTCTATTTTATAATCTTGTTTTAATTCTTTAAATAATTTTACCGCCTCGTCAATACTCATTTCCTTGCGAACAAAAAATTCATCACGTTTGATTATTTCACGCGCTTTTTTCTCTATTTTTGATAAATCTTTTTCAGTTATTTCCCGCGGAAAATCAAAATCATAATAAAACCCGTTTTCTATTGTCGGACCAATACCAAACTTTGTGCCAGGATAAAGTTCCTGCACTGCGGCCGCGATTATGTGGGCGGTGGAGTGTCTTAATGTATTAAGTGAGGTTGTAGAAAGTTTAGGCATAATAATAATGAAACGGAAAAAGATTTATCTTTTAATCCTAATCTCTATATGGTCTCGTAATTCTGGAATCCTTTTCAACCAAAAGGGCTTTAATTCTATCGTAACAGATTTTATTGAATCAAAATCTTTAAAATAATCAATAACAGTTTGTTTGTCCATACCAACCAAGCGATTTTTATCAAAAATCTGGCTAGATGATTTTAAAACCGTATCTCCATTGATAAATATCTTCAAGCCAGCGTTTTCTACTGATAAATCGTATCGCGTAATATCTACTCGCATTTTTTCATAATCTATTTTTGTCAGTTCAACATCACTAGAAATACTTTCTTCTAATTTATTTTTTGCGATATTGCGCAATTCATCTTTGTCATATAATATGCCAACAATCCTCAATTCCATATATAGATTTAATGATTCTGCTTGCTCACCTGTTTCAACATCAAATTCTTCTTCAATAATTTCACTGGTAAATTCTTGTCCTGACCAGTCGCCTAAAATTGTTAATTCTAATTCTTCTTTACCTTGTTCTAAAAGCTGGTTTCTTAATTTATTTGACACGCGGTTTAAATCTTCCTGCGAGACAACCTTGATTTCTTCAGCGCTAATTGATGTTGATTCTACGCTTTCTGCGTAAATCTTATCCTGCAAACCTTCCCATAAACCAGGAATAGTAAAAAGCGCTGGTCCAACAACACCATCTTCACCAGCTTCATTAGCATAAATTCGCGCTTCAACTTTTCCGCCTGCAGGAACGGTTACTTCTTCATCTAATCTAAATAATTTGTCGTCAGATGTAAGAAGACGAGTGGTTTTTATAAGAACTTGATTGTTGGAGGTTTTATTTAAAATCGTTACAACTCCTCTCGCAACCCCCTCTTTTTCTTCTACTGTTCCCGTTGTTTCTTCTTCAAATTCACCTTGGATAATAACAGATGCTACTTCACCCTGAATAGCTCCTTCTGAAGATGGTTCTTTTTCAATATTTACTGAAAAATCCAAAGACACTATTTCATGATCTGTTTCTATAATAATAGATGCTTTGCTAAAAGATAAATAAAGAATGAAAACAAATAAAAATGCTGTGAGAATGATAAAAGTAACCGCAATTCTACGGTATAAGCGGACAGATACTACTGCCTTTGAAGTTGTAGATTTTTTAGCCCCTCCTGTTTTTCTTTGAGGCGTCATAGTTGTTATAAAAT
>JAYEKT010000046.1:0-3309 GCA_034716735.1 Patescibacteria group bacterium | reverse complement strand
TTTAAAAAAACATATTTACGAAAGTCAAAATATACGGCGCCAGTTCTATCGGATTGGCAATCATTTAATACAAGTTTCAAGGAGGATGAGAGAAGAAATTTATCCAAAACCATCACTTTTGTAACACCAATACCAGTAGCCGTTTTTTTATTGACAAATCTTGAGGTTATGTTAAGATAACCTTGATTTTTATTCTTAAATGTAGGAAAAAAATATATGAAAGTAAAAGTTTACGGCGCTGGTTCAATTGGCAATCATTTAACACAAGCTTCAAGGAGATTGGGCTGGGATGTTTCTGTTGTTGATAAAGATACCGAAGCGCTAAGAAGAATGAAAGAGGAAATTTATCCAATGCGATATGGAGCATGGGATTTTGAAATTAAACAATATACGCCTGAAAATGAACCAAAGGGTGGTTTTGATGTCATTTTCTTAGGTGTTCCACCGCATGTAAGAATAGCTTTAGCAAAAGAGGTTTTGGCTGAAAATCCAAAAGTTCTTCAGCTCGAAAAACCAATTTGTGGTCCGAATTTTGAAGGAGTAGAAGAATTTTTAGAAGAATTAAAAAAACATCCAGACGTAAAAGTTGTTAATGGATATGAATATGTTTTATCAAAATTCGTAAACGGCGCAGAAGAAATTTTAAAATCTGGTTTTTTAGGCAATCATCAAAGTATGGATGTTGAAATTCGCGAACGATGGGATGGTATTTTTGGCGCGCATCCATGGCTGAGCGGACCGCAAGATACGTATCTTGGATTTTGGAAAAAGGGCGGTGGCGCTTCTGGAGAGCATTCTCACGGAATGAATCTTTTTCAGCATCTTGCTTGCCTTTTGAATCTTGGTAAAGTAACAGAAGTTTGCGCAAATCTTAAATATATTAAAGATGATAAAGTAGATTACGATGAATCATGTTTTATAAATTTAACAACCGAAAAAGGATATATCGGCCGAGTTGTGCAGGATGTTATAACTTTTCCTGTGAAGATGAATGCGCGCATTCAGGGTGATGGCGGATATCTTGAATGTATCAAAGGATACAGCAAAGACGGCGACTTAATCAAATACCAAAAAAATGACGAAGAAGAAAAAGAGTATTTTTTTTCCAAGAATCGTCCAGATGATTTTTATGCAGAAATCTTACATATCAATGACATCTTAGAAGGAAAAGTAGATATAAAAGATTCACCGATTTCATTAGAACGCGGTTTGGAAACCATGCTTATTATTGCCGCAGCGCACAAATCCGCGCAAGAAAAAAGGACAGTGAAAATTGATTATAGTAAAGGATTTAATTTAGAAGCGTTATCATGAAAATTTTAGCAGTCATCATGGCGCGTGGTGGTTCCAAGGGTCTTCCGGGCAAAAATATCAAGCCACTATTGGGCAAACCGCTTTTGGCTTATACAATTGAAGAAGCAAAAAAATCTAAATATATAAATAGAATTGTTTTATCAACTGATTATGAAGATATAGCCGAAGTCGGACGCCAATACGGCGCAGAAGTTCCATTTATGCGTCCAGCAGAATTGGCCGAAGACCATGTTCTTGATTTTCCGGTTCTTAAGCATGCAGTTGAGTGGCTTGAAGAAAACGAAAATTATAAGCCCGACATTATTTTACTTCTTGTGCCAACAGCGCCATTAAAAAAAGCAGAGCACATAGACCATGGAATTAAAATAATGATAGACAATCCAGATGCCGACTCAGTCCGTTCGGTTGTAAAATCACCAAAACATCCCTTGAAATGCTGGAAATTAGACGGAAACACCCTTGAGATGTTTGTTCCAAAAGATGCACATGGTTTTGATGAGCCATATAATATGCCGCGCCAGAAATTACCAAAAGCATATATTAACAACGGCACAATAGAAGCAATGAGATATAGCACTTTAATGAATAAAAATTCAACAACAGGTGACAAAATTTTAGGATTTGAAATGCCGGCGGAAAACTCAGTAAATGTGGATGATGAATTTGATTTTATGATGGCAGAGATGTTTTTGAAAAAAGAAATGGAAAAACAGGAAATGAGAGTATGAATCAATATATCCCAAAGCCGTGTCATCTAACTTACCATTATTTAAATAAGCCGGGAGAAGAAATTGGTGGGAGTTCTTGTGATATTTCACGATTTAGAAAACAAATTGAGTGGTTAAAAGAAAATGGATATGAGTTTTTGTCTTTATCTGAGGTTGCTCAAAGAATGAAAAATAATCAGCTGTTTCCAGAAAAACTTGCAACACTTTCTTTTGATGACGGCCTTCGTGATGGATATGCCAGCGCGTATCCAATCCTAAAAGAATTTGGTATTCCAGGAAGTTTTCTTATTACAACTTGTGTTTTAGAAAATAAATTGCCTTCTGTAATTGCATTTCAAATTTTGATTAAAGAATTGGGCGCAGAAAAACTTGAATTTGATTTGCTACCCAGGGTCTTGAAAGGTACACCTTATGCCACCCTGCTCGATTCAAATAGATATAATATTGGTGATGCCAAAGCCCGAGATACTAAAGAAAATAGGCGAATTAAATGGGTTTTCAATCATTTTTTACCTACAAGTTTAAAAGTTGATATTATAGATGAGTTATTTGAATCCACTCTTGGCGTTGACGCGCAGGTCAAATTTTGTCGAGAATTATTCATGAGCGGCGAAGAAATGAGAGAAATGGCGCAAAATGGAATGGATTTTCTTTCTCATACTGTCACACATCCGCCACTTAATATCTGCGGTTTGGGAGATGTTGATGTTGAGGCAAGAGATTCGCAGAAAGCGTTAGAAAATTTATTAGAAAAACCTATTAGAATTTTTGGCTGGCCATTTGGTGGTGAGTTCAAGCAGTCAGTAAAAGATGTTGTGGCACGGTATTATGATGGGGCTTTCAATTTTGTTTTGGCAAAAAAAATGCCAGAATGTCCGTATAATGATATTTATGATATTCCGCGTTTGGATCAGCAGTATATGAAATTTTAGATTTCTAACATGAAGATTGATATTAGATTGACTCGAAAGCAAATCGCACAGGGTCTTGTTGTTGTTTACGCAGTGTGCCTTTTTGTTTATAGATTTTATTTGGCGCAATGATAAGGGGGTTTTTGTTTGCGCCAATGATTAAATCTTCGTTTCCCAAAGAAAATGACCCGCGTGTAAAAGAAAATCCAGACTTGAAACTCGCAGACCATGATAATGAATTTGATTTTATGATGGCAAAACGAATCTTAAAAAGAGAACATGAAACATAATCAACTTCCAACAATTCAAATTGGCCAAGTTAAATTTGGCCCGAATGAGCCAGTGGTTGTAATTGC
>JAYEKT010000045.1:0-3341 GCA_034716735.1 Patescibacteria group bacterium | reverse complement strand
TTTATTGAGTTGTTGTTCAATTAAACCCATACCAACCGGATTGAATTGATGATCGCAATCGCCAATTGAGAAGGAAATAAGATTTTCTAAAATACCTGTCCCAAGGCCAGTAGAAAAATTTTGAAAACTCGCTATCGTACCGAGAACACCAGAAAAACTGTTTATATCACCTGAACCCAAAGCCGGATTAAAATTAAACAATAATTGCGTACTTAACCCCAACGTTTCGGCATAGCCAATAGTCCCGTAATCTGAGCAATCATTCCTAATCGCCTGTGCTTCATTAAATTCTCCGACTCCATGAAACGTTGAAAAAATTTTAGGGAAAAAAAACGGGTATTTAATCCCATCGCCGCTATTATATAATTCATCAACATCAGATTGTGTAAAACAACGATTATAAAGCAATGCTTGTTGGATATACCCGTCAAAAAAATCCCATGAGCTAATTCCCATTTTGCAAACATTACTATTATCAACAATAACATTTGTACAGTTATCCCAAAAATTTGAGCATTCTGTTCCATTGACATATATTTTTAAGTCGTCACTGCCAAGATCAACGGCAACTACAAGATGCACCCATGTATCATAATCTACAGTATAATATGCTGTTCGAACTTCTGACCATGTGACCGAATCAAAAATATAGACATAAATCCGACCGACATATATGCGGATCTCAAAAGCATCCTCTTTTTCAAAAACATATAGATTATTGTACGTTTTATCACTGTCCAGTTTGACCCACGCAGCAAAGGTTACTACATCATTAGACCCATCAAAAATATCGGTGGTGATATCGCCCGCATCTACATAAGACCCGTCTCCTGGCAAATAAAGGCATTGATCAAACAAATTGCCGGAAGCGGGATATGACGGAGAACCCACTTCGGAACCGTCATGATTTCCCAGATCATCTGTGCTGTCTCCGTCAAAATTCCAGCAAGCTATTAAATTAGTTTTTAATGTTGGTGGTTGTGCCATAAATACATTATTTTATTTTTAGGCGACTTTTAAATCAATAAAAGTCGCCTGTTTTAATTACAAGCCATCCTGTTTAATTATAAATAGCTACAACTACTCGACATAATACCCGACGACACAAAGATTATAGCTTTCCTGTGCAGTACCGGCAGGCACGACTTCTTTCAACCAAACCGGCAACGTTGCAGGATGTGTTTGAGCCTGAACCGTTTCACCGCTTGCCCAAGTCCCGCCCCATCCAGCACTTAATAATGTAAAATAAGGTTGCCCGGTATCTGCGTTTGTAGGTGAAAAATCAGCACTTACTGATCCGGTTCCCACGCTTCCTGCGTTTGTGCCAGAACAAGTAAAGGCAGTTGCGTTCGTAAACGTAAACGTAAAGGTATCTTCTTCCGTCCCATCATTAAAAAGCGTCAACGGGTATGTTGATTCATCGTATGTTCCGGAAGATGTGGTCTCTGTCCAATTATCAGTTCTCGGTTTAATTTCACCGGAATAAATGCAACCCCCACCATACGAATTAGCTGTAGCATATGCGTTTGCCACCTGTTCGCCTAATGCAATAGTCGCAACGTTGCCGGAATATGCAAATGCGTTCTCACAATAAGTACATTTAATATCAGTTCCGTTATCCGGTGCTACCGTCCAAGTAATATCCGTCGTCCAAACACCGGTCGTCATGTTTAATGTACCAGCGGAACAATAACCCGAACACGATCCATCTGAAGCAACATTGACTGTTTTTGTTACCGCTCCAATTGTTGCTGTCACCATTGGAAGCAAACCTGGTTGCAAACAAATTCCGTTTGTGTTGTTCGATAAAGTAGTTAATGCGGGTGATGTGTCAGCCCCGTCACCATTTCCAATATCTTCTTCCGGATAATAGTTTTTAGCAATCTGAAGCCATTCTTCGTTTGTGCCGGTTTCGATAGTCATAACTGTGCTTGAGCCGATGTATATCCCGTCAGGGTAATCAATATCAGTCTGGGCTGTAATTTTTGACCATGTTCCACTGGAATAAGTAACCGAATCCCCGATATTCACATCGCTGTCAACCGTTTGAGAAGTCTTATATTTATCCGTAATATGAATATACCCATCATTTTCAAACCTGAAATCACTATTTTCCATAGTTAAAGATATCGAAGACTCCCCGCCGGACAAAAGAGTTTCAAGCTGTCCAGCACCCATCCAAGTCGGGTCATATGTGGCGAGACTGCTTTGGATATCTGACTGGTCGCCCTCTCCAAGATAAAACCTATCGCCAGAATTACTCGGAAGCTCCAAGTAAAGCAACACTCCATAGCCGATATCATCATCAGCATTGTCGTTACAGAAAAATTCTTTACGATACCTGGTGACGCCATCAGTTCTTTCGCTTTTTGTTACTCTTGGAAACAGGGAGTGTCGCGCCCCTGAAACTACAAGCGTTTGGCTTTTGCGCCCGCCATTTGAGCTTGTATCCGTTACGGTTGTTGATTTTCGAAATTTAATATCACTTTCTGAAACACTCATGTTTCACCTCCATTAATATTTGTTAATTAATTTCCATCAGTTTAATTCTAATACTTGTATAAATATCTGTGTCTGTCATACCTTCCCGTGGGCCTAAAGGGATTGCCTCTATTACATCTGGTTCTTCATTCCTAAACCTTACGGTTCTTGTAATGCTATTATGAACAAGGGTATATGTCGCATCAACAACGTCTGCTAACGCTTTTAATTCAACAAGTTCTGACCGATACATCATGCATGTGCTTGATGTGCCTACCAAGTCCAATGGTTTCCATAATTTCGATTGTTCCCAAACATGCGGTGTTGTGTCTAACGCAAATTCAACACTTGAATCTACAGCCGTTCGACCAAATTCATTTTCAATTGCCAGCTCTGGAAGCGAAATTCCGCCTAAAGTCACTGTAGACATTTTACTGACTCCTTGTTAATCGTTCTTTTTTAATTGCTGATTTAAATTCGCCGATTATATCGGTTTTCATTATAACAGGGAATTGCTGGCCACCAGATTCAATACGGACAACTCCGTAATCGCCGATATCAGGAAAATTGACATTTACTGAACCGCCTGCTTGGTATGCCGGTGTTTGAAATCTCGGAACGGCCATCATCCCGCCAAGTCGAGCATGAACAGCATTTGCAATATTTGCCGTATTAACTTTCATTTGGTTCAAACCGCCGAACAACCCCTGCCCATATTTTTTTACAGCTTCTTTTCTGATTACATACTCGCCAGCTTCAAGCATTGCCGGAACCCTATCCCCACCACCGTACCCGCCTAATTTCCCGCCGCCTGCAAGCCAATTTATAATACCGCCAAGTCGCTTTTGAATAAAACCGCC
>JAYEKT010000044.1:31097-39381 GCA_034716735.1 Patescibacteria group bacterium | reverse complement strand
AAAAAAAACCCTTTCTTTTATTTTTTTGTTAATGTGAAAAAAAATTGTTAATGTGAAAAAAATTTTAGAAAATAATTAAAAAAGGAGAAAAATAAAGTGATAAATCCATATGAAACAGAAAGATTAAGATATCATGTTGCTTCTGTGACTAAAACAGCAGATGCAATGTTGACTATCACAGGACCGGGTATTGAAAGCGGGGATACAGATTTACCATTGCTGGAATTAAAACCTGACTGGAAAAATGTTCAACTTGAGGCTGTTTGTACGGCAATAACTGACCCCGGTTCAAATGGTGTTGATCTCAAAGTAGTAACCTCAAATGATGTTGACACAGCGCTTTCAACAAGTTCAACAGTTGCAAAAAAAGCTGATGGTTCAACAGATGCAAAACTTGATATTACAGCAATAGGAAGACAATTTTTAGTAATTGCCCGGGAGGATGCAGATTCATTCAGCACCCTTGCTGATTTACTTGGATTGTTCTTAGATGTTGGTTCTGTAACATCGATAACATTGGAGGTCTTTATATCTATTACATAAAATGAATTTTCCATTTGTTAACACTGAAAAAATTCTCATTGTGGGAAGTGGGTCTTCAGTTGATTTACTTCCCAGAGAATTTTTTTTAAAAATACCAATTATTAGTATAAACTGGTCTTTTGTTTATATTCCTGAGGAAAATTTACAGCATATAAATTTTTGTTCAGATTTTAAAAATCATGCAGAACAAATAAAAAAAAGGGGGTTTAAAGTTCCTCCCTTAGTTCTTACAAAATATGATTTTAAACAAGTTTATCAATATCAAATATCAAAAGATTTAACCTGTATTGCTTCATCTTCAAATAGTACATTCAGGGCAATAGATTTAGCTTACAAATTAAATCCCAAAAAAATTTACATGATTGGAATAGATTTACAGGGAGCTGACGGGCAAAAAATAAAAGAATTAAAATTTTTAAAAAGAATTAATTATGATTTACCAGAAATAAAAAATATTTTTGAAAATGATGTTAAAGAAATAGAATTAGCAAAAAAAAGAATGTGTAGTGAAGGGATGAAGCTTATAAATTTAAGCCCATGTTCAAGAATCCCGCAAGATGAAAAAATTGGAGAAATTAAAATGGATGAAACAATGAAACCTAATTATAGACCAGAGGGAAAACCAAAAGAAAAAATTTCAGAAAAAGAGCCAAAACTTAAAACTTTTGGAAACACGGATTCAAACGGTGCTGAAAAAAACGTAAAGGATCTTGAAAAGTTTGGTAATCCTGATGCTTTTAAATTAATTTGCAAGGCATCTTCCGAAGAAGAAGGCTGGATGAAATCAACTAAAGCAATGGAAGTTCAAGGAATTGGTTGTATTGTTCAGGTAACCACACAGCAAGGTGATAATATTGCAGAAGCTCTTACCTTTGTGCCTGGCGCAAAAATTAAAGAAAATTTTCTTGTTAAAAAATCTTTTAATAAGAAAAATGAAATTATTGGAGAGGAAAACGAACTTATTTCAAGAAAATTAATTTCAAAACACGAAAGCTGAAATGACTGATTTTGAAGAAAAACAAAAAAACAGAGAAGTTAAACAGGCATGTTTTTTAATAAACATGCCTGTCATTATTTTTTATGACGAAATAGGGGAATTAGAAAGAAAACAGTTTGAGGGTAAAGAAAAAGAACATAATTATCCAGATGTTTTAAGTATTGAACTAAAAAACAGAAAAATAAGAATTGTTTGTAATTCTTTTGAAGAATTAAAAATAATGGAAGCTGATTTTGAAAAGGTTAAAAAACAACAAAAATTTAAACCAGTTGGAGATGTAATTAAATTTAAAAAAGAAGGGCTTATTAAATGAGTTTATTAACAATGGCTCAAAGAGTTGCCAGAGAAACACAAGAAGATACAGATTTTTCAACTATTGAAGGAAGTATTGACGATTATCTTCAAAGGATTGTTGATTGGATTAATGAAGGTTATGACCAAGCCTGGAAAAAATCTTATGGCAAAAACCAACAGGCTCATGCTACAGGTACATGGTCTGATGTTTCTGCAAGTCCGTATGATATTTCAGCAAAAGGTATTTCTGTAATTAAAAGTCTTGTTATTTCAACCTATGCGCCTATAAACTTAATAAGTTTTAATGAGTTTCAGCAAAATTATAGTAATTCAACAGCAATAGCAAGACCGTTAAAAGCAAGTCTTTTTAAAAATGAATTACATCTAAATCCTGAACCTGACCAGACTTATTCAATTAATTATTATGCAATAGCTGATTTGGCAGTATTAGACAAAAATACTGATACTTCAATAATAGACGAGGACATACTTGTTTCTTATGCGAAGTATAAACAATTTTCTTTTGATAAAGATTTTGAAAGTTCAGATAGAGAAATTTTAAACTTTGGAAGGTTAATAGGTGAATATAAAAATCTTTTAAGTTCAAAAAGAGGGGGATTGCCGCCTATAGCTATTCCTGAAGATGCTTACTACAGAGATAAAGTAAACTGTTACGAAAATTATGACTGAAAAAGAAAGTATTGTTCCTGCTAGAGGATTGAATAAAAAAATTAAAAGTAATGATGGTAAAGGCAAATGGGGATTTGCTTATGCTATGAAAAATATTACTTTAAAAAATCAATGTATTGAAACTTGTACTTTTCCTGTGGAACAAACCTTGACTCCTGTGCCATCAGGACAATGTAACGGAATATGGAAAGGTAAAATTGGCGGAACAACAATAACCCTTGTTGCTTTTGGAACAACTCTTTATAAATATATAAATGGAACTTTAACAAGTCTTTATACAAGCTTTCATAGCAGTAAAACCTTAGATTTTACTACTTTTAACGATTTATTGATAATGTGTAATGATTCTGACAAGGTTACAGAATACAACGGTATAGCGGTCACTCAAACTACTTTTACAGAGGATGGGGATTCTCTTTGGAATGATGCAAGACCTTTAGGCGCTGAAATATTTTCAAATAGAATACATTATGCTGTAACCGTAAATAATAATCCTTTTGATTATACTCCACGTCCTGGAAGTCATAACAATTTTGATAATTCAACTTCTGAAGTTGATATTCTTTCTTTAAGTTCAGGCAAAGGGGATGTTTTAAAAGGACTGAAAACCATAACAAAAGATTTAATGGCAATTTATTTTGATAAATCCATTAAAAGATTAAGTGGTTCGCAGCCATTTTCTGACACAGCGGCTGATCCTCATAGAATAAGACCAATATCTGATGATATAGGATGTGTAGCAAAAAATGCGATTATAAGTACAGGGGTTGACCATTTCTTTTTAAGTAATGTTGGTTTACAAAGCCTTATAACAACTGATACTTACGGAGATTTGAAACCATCAAATGTTTTTGACCCGATACTTATAGAAATTTCACAATATCTAAAAACAGAAACATTTAATTCCGGCGCTTTTGCTTTATGGGATGAAATTAATCAAAAAATATATGTATTTTTAAAAAGGACTAATAATAAAACTGTTAGGTATGGTTATGATGTAATTACAGGCGATATTGAAAAAGCGGAATTTACTCAAAACTTTACTTATGGCGCAATGATAGATAATAAAATGTGGGTTGGAGATGATAGCGGAAAACTTTATGTTTTCAATACTCCGACTTTTACAAATACTGACAAAGAATTTGAAACACATTGGATATATACAAAATACGGACCGGGAAGGTTAAAACATTGGACTTGGTTGTTTTTAATAGTAGAAACCGATACATCTTTAGCTAATTTTAATATTAAATGGAAACATTTTAAAAATGGTGCAGAAGATTCAAACTGGACAACAAAAACAAAAACAGTCCCTTCAGGTAGTGTTTTGGGTAGTTTTGTTATTGGGACAAGTAAACTTGGAGAACCTGGCAGAAAATTAATTAAAATAAAAAATCTTGGTAAATCAAACGGAATAAAATTGAAATTTCACAATAATACAAATGGTGAGCATTTCAGGATTATTGATGCAAAATTATATTCAGAACCGTTTGGTTTGGTAGTTTAACAAGGAGATAGCTGATAATGAAAATTGAAAAACTTGATTTATTAAATAAAAAACATAATGAAATTTTTTATGAGTTTTATAAAAACAATGAAAATTCTTACAAAGAAGATACTTTAAAAAGTATTGATTTTATTAATCAAATAGAAAGGTCTTTAAATATTGCTACTGCTTTTATTTATTTTTTTAATGATGAGCCTTGTATAATTTTTTATGCTTGCCCTGATATAAGGAAAAATTATACTCTTACAGTTTTTTCTTCTAAAAAAATTAATTTTTATTTAATTGTAAAGTGTTTAAAAAGTTTTTTAAAATATCTTTTTAGTGACAAAGAAGCAAACAAAATAAAGGTTTATGTAAACCTAAGAGAAACAAAAACAGAATTTTTGTATAGATATACAGGTTTTGTAAAAGAAGGAATGTTGCGGGCAGAAAAGTTTTTAAACAAAAGACCAATACATTTAATAAATTTGGCTTTAACAAAAAGAGATTTTGAGTTTATAAGCAATAAATTTGCAAACATAGAAGGGTTTTATCATAAAGACCTACATAAACAAGAAAGAAATAAATTAAAAGATTTTATAAAAAAAATAAAGAGGTAATATTATGAGTTATTGGGATTTTATTGACCCTTTAAATTTAATGCATGGCAAAGAAAATTCATCAAGCTCACCTTCAGCGCAACAAGCAAGAATAGTTAACCCTGGAAAGTCTTATTTACTTACAGATAAAGAAAAGAAATACTATTCAGGGCTTGAAGATTTGCTTTATGGTTCAATACAAGGAACACAGGGCGTAATAAATAATGGAAATATTAACAGGGAACAATATTTTCATGACCTTTATGACCCTGCAAAAAAAGAATTAACCAATATTTATGATAAAAATTTGGGACAGACAAAACTTAATGCAAATACTTTAGGAACTGCCGGAAGTCTTGGTTTTGAAAATTATAGAGCAAATAAACTTGATAAAAATTATACTGATAGTTTAAGTAATTTAGAATCAACAGCAAGAATGCAGTCTTATGATTTGCCTAACAAACTTATGCAACCTTATATAACTGCCGGGAATTTTTCAGGTTCTGAATTAACAAATACCCGAAACAGAAAATATACTGAATTTTTACCAGCACTACAAAGAGCGCAATTGCTTACTTCGGGAAATGTTTCTAATGCAAGTATGGTGAATGAACTTTATAAACAACAAATGGTTAATGAGTTAGAACAGCAGAAAAAACAAAGCCAGCAACAAGGACAAATGCAGCAAGCAATGATGCTTTTAGCTCAAAATCCTGAATTATTAGCATTAATATAAGGGGAATATAAAATGCAAAAAAATACAAACCAAATCTATAATAAACAACCTCAAAGCGTAGGAAAAGCAGCATTATTAAATGCAGCAGCTATGCTTATTCCTGAATTAATGTATGGCGGTGATAATCTTGTCGGGTCAGGTTTAACAGGTGCAGCTTATGGAGCAGCGCAAGCAAACAATTATAACAAAGGTTATGGAAATTTTGTTAACCAAAAAAGAGCTTTAATGGAAAGTCCAAACATAGCGCCCTTTATGGCAAACATAATCAATTCTGTAGTTTCACCGGAACAATTATACAAAGTGCAAGACCAACTTTTTAGGATGATTCCAGAAGGAACTCCCGGACAAAAAGAAGAAATTCATGATTATCAACCACATATAAACAGAACAAATCTTCTTAATGTACAACCTGAATATCCTCAAAAACCAGTTCCTAATAATTCAATGGTTAGAAATGGGATAGCCGATTTAAGTAATAGACAGCCTTTAACTGGACAAGTAGGCAGTAGCATTGCAAATGCTAATAATATGTATATGACAAAGGCGCAAAAGATGGGCTTTGAGCAAAGTCCTGTTTTTAATCCATCTGCAAGAAGCCAGCAGGCTAATGCTGTTTATCAGGAGCAGGAAAATTTAAGAGCGCCTGAAATTATAGAATCTGAAATTAGTAATAGAAACGCCAGGACAGATTATTTAAACGTAGGGAATAAAGCTATATTAAGCCAGATGGCTACACAAAAAGAAAATCTTACAAAAAGATTAAATTATTTAACTAATCCTAAAAACAGAAGAAGCGTAAAAGCACAAGGGTATAATGATAATTCTTTGGATTATGAAGTTAAAAATCTTCAAAAGCAAATACAAAATTTAAACCAGCAAATTTATCAAAATATGATTCCTGCTGCTCAACCAGGAGGAATTGAAGAACTTTCTCCGACAGCGCAAAATTTAATTAATAAATATAGAAAAAATGACTAATAAAATATTTCAAGACCCTGAATTTATAAAACTTTCTCAACAGGAACAGGTTGAAGTTTTAAACACTATAGACTCTGATTTTAGAGCTTTGCCATCACCTGAAAAATTTAATGTTATTGAAGCTGTTATGCCACAATCAGGTTTTAACGCTATGGGTGAAAGAATACTTGAAGGCGGAGTAAAAGCCGTTGAATCTATGCCCCGTGTTTTAGGACAATTTGTTTCTGAAGTCGGACAATCTGCGCAAAAAGAATTTTCACCCGGATATAATCCTATTGAAGCGCTTGCTCAAATTCCAAGAAGCGTTAAAAGTGGGCTTGGTTCAATGGTTGAAGGCGCATGGAATATACCTGGAGATGTTCAAAATTTATATGCAGGATATGAAAAAGTTGAACCTACATTTCCTGTAACTGAATGGATGCCAAATATTTTAAAAAAATTACCTGGTGGTAAACATGTTGATTATAAAAAACAGCAAGATTTACAACAAGCTGCAAAATACCCTTTAACTGATTTATTATTTCAAGAAGTTGGAGAAGAACTTGCTTCAATTCCTTTTGCCTTTGGTTTATCAAAAATTGCCAAAGCCGGCAAATTAGGAGATATAGGCAAAAAAGTATTTTCAGAAAAACCTGATGTTACTTATGGTGATATTTTAAAAACTTCTATACCGGCGGGTATTATTGAAGGCAGTGTTATTGAACCCGGTCCCGGATTAACTCCTGAACAAAGAACGCAAGCAAGAATGATGAATGCTGCAAGCGGTGCAGTAACTGCTCCGGCTTTAAATGTTGGAATAAAAGGCGGTATTGATTTACTAAACAAAATTCCTGAAGCTCGTCCTGATGCGCCAATTTCTTTAAGTCAAGTAAGAAGAGAAACTGATTTAAGAGATTTAAAAGATTTCTTAGAACTTAAAGAAAAAGAAACATCTACACTTAAACTTGAAAAAGAAAAAACAGAACCTGAAATTATAGAACAGGAAATTATAGAGCAGGAAAATGTAAAACCGATTACTGGATTAACTGAAATACAAGCAAAGACTAAAAAACAAGCTATTATTGAAGCTGAACAACAAGGTTTAACAGGTGAGATAATAGAACAGGAAGGCAGTTTTTATGTACAGCCTGAACAAATACCTGAAATAAAAAGTCAGTCAACTGACCCTGTAATTCAGCCTGAAACGCAACCGTTAGAAGGTGGTATGCGGATTATAAAAACCATTGCATCTAAAAAAGAATACACAAAAGCCAGAAGAGATGCTTTATCTCAAGGTTTAAATCCTCGTAAAATTGAATATGATAATAATATTGATGAATGGATTTATAATCCCCAAAAAACAGGATTAGAAATTAAAAAACAAGAACCACAGGAAAAATTTTCTTTGGAGACTAAAAAACAAAGACAACAAAAAGATTCAGACTTAAATGATTTATTAAAAATTGCTAATCAGGAAGAAAGTAAACAAAAACCAATTGTAAAAACTGAAGAAAAACTAAAAACTAAAGAACAGATTGAAAAAGAAAGTAAATATACTTCTGAACAACAAAAACAGCTTGATGAAGCAGAACAGCAATATAAAAGCCGTATTGACAGAATTAAAAACAACAATGTTTTAAATGAGCAAGAAAAAAACAAAAGCCTTAAGTCTGAAGGAATGGAACATGCTGCACGTAAACGTAAAATTATACAGGGTGATAACTTAGAACCAATAGAAGGCGGGTTAACAACAAAAGAACTTGCAAGGAAAAAGAAAAAACTTGAATCCAATTATATTGGTAAACCTGTTTCTGTTAATGGTAAAAACGCAAAAATTAAAGGTAATGTTTTTGGAAAAATAAAAATTGAATACGAAAACGGCACAAATGAAATAATTGAAGCAAGTAAATTACAACCTCCAAAATCACCAGCAAACGATTTAAAAAGGGAAGATGACATAAAACAACCTGAAACAAAAAAAG
>JAYEKT010000044.1:0-30997 GCA_034716735.1 Patescibacteria group bacterium | reverse complement strand
AAAATAAAAATTGAATACGAAAACGGCACAAATGAAATAATTGAAGCAAGTAAATTACAACCTCCAAAATCACCAGCAAACGATTTAAAAAGGGAAGATGACATAAAACAACCTGAAACAAAAAAAGGTACTGAGAACGTTCCAGAGAATATTCCAGAGAATATTCCTCAAGAAGATTCTAAAGTAAAATATACACAAGATAAAACAGAGCTTCAAAAAGAAGTTAAAACCATAATGGATGACCTTATAACTACCATTATAAACACAGAAGAGGGCAAAAATTACAGCCCGAAAACAGTAAGGTTGTTATGGGGAAGATTTAAGAAAACCGGTAAATATGAAGGTAAAACAGGGGATTATGGAACAGAACACGATTACCAAGACCTTGCCGAACAAATAGGAATTAATGCCTATGGTGATGAAATTATGCCTATTTCCCGCAATGAAGCTGTACAGGAGGCAATGAATTTTATTATTCAGGAACTTGGATTAAGCGCAACTGATTTTTCTAGTGCTGATTTTGCATCTAAAATACTAAATGGTTATTCATCAAAAATTTGGGAAGGGGCAAGGTCTATTGAGGATAAAATAAATGAAGACCTTGAAGAGATGGGCGTTTATCTTAAAGAGCAGGAACAGGAATATAAAAAACAAACAGAAGAATTGTTACAAAAGACTTTAAATATTTTTAAAAAGCCTTATAATAAAAACATTGGTATTGATAAAAAAACTTTTTACGAAAAATTAAGTTTAGAAGCTTTTAACTATCTTGAAGCAAATACTCCTGAAGGATTACCAACAGAATTTGAAAGCAAACTTTATGAGGACATGTTCAATGAGTCTAAAAAATATCTTGAACCCGAAAATATTATTAAAGAATCAGCAGAAGATGTACAACAACCCGACGTTCAAGGCGAACGTGGAAAAGGAATCAGAGAGGTTGAGCAAGAAATACCCGAAAAAAGACAAGAGGGCGATAAAACTGGTATTACTCAGCAATCTGACTTAAAACCAAAAGATTCTAAAAAATTAACATTAGAACTTAAAAGTAGTCCTGAAAAAATTCATGCTGCTATGTCTGAAAAAATAAATCTTGGCAAAACAGGCAGAGGGCATGTTTTTGACGTAGAAAGACAAAATATTGCAACCATCAAAGGGGATATTATACCAAAAGAAATAGTTAAGCTTAACGAGGTTAAAAAAGTTTATGAACCTCTTAAAAAAGCTATTATGGACGGTAAAGAAATTCTCTGGAAAATGGATAGTAAAAATCCTGTAAAAGAACCTACAGGGCAACCAAGAGCAAAAGACTCAAGCGGTTATGCTTATTTTGACCCTTTAGGTTTTGCTGTTAATAAAACAGGAGATATAAGAGTATTTGGCAACGTTAAAATAGCAGATGGAACTATTGAGCAAAGAAGCTATAGGCTTGACACAATGGCTGATGTTAAAATAACAAACAACAGCCAGGTAATGACAAGTAAAATGCTTGAAGAAATAGGCGAAGGCGCTTACACTAATGCTTATAGGGCAACAGAGCTTGAAACAATAAAAGCTCAAATAAGAAAAGCAGCGCCTGAAGAATATGACAGGATAGTTTCCAGGAGTTTTAAAAATACTGATTTTGATGTTCTTCAGAATAAAATAAGGGATAATAAAGAAATCTGGAGAAAGCTTAATAAATTGTATGAATGTTATTAATTTGCATTTACAGGAGCAATAAATTATGATTAAAAATCTTATTAATTTAAGGTAATTAAATATGGTAAAAATATTATGTAGCCCAGCAACATTGACAGGGAAAACAATTGTAGATATTCAAACAGAAAACGGGGTAATTCCTCAAACTGATGTATTGAATGAATCTCTTACAGAAAATGAATCATGGTATCAAGTAGCAAAAGAAATAAGCAGAAAAGCTACTGCCAGCGCTAAAGCTAAAGTTCAAGGCAATGCCAGTTATTTCTTTTCAAGACCTTCTGAAATGTTAAAAGATATTGACAATGGTGTTTTTGTTGAAGATGTGCTTGATACTTATAGAGGATTTTCAGAAAATTATTATGATAGCAAGACAAAATCTTTTAAATATGGTTTTAACCAAGGCTTTAAATATGATTTTGAAACAGGACTGTTTAAAGAAAATTCTCCCTTTGTTGAATATAATCCTTTATTGGAAAACTTAAAAGTAACTCGTCCTGTTAAATTTGGATATATAAAGGAATGGATGAGATATCTGGAAGATCCCGGGAAGCATAGCAGAGGGGTTGTTTCTAATGCAGTTACTAATATAAGAGATAATTTGCTTAAAAATTCTGTGTCCGGCGCTTTATTAAATACTACTCAATTATCAATGACAACAATGCCGAATAAGATTTTTGACCATCCTGAAGATTTTTTAAATGGTGTTAAAATGTTTCTTAATGACAGAAAAAATGGTTATAAAGAACTTAAAAAAGAAGGGGTCGGGCAACAAAGATTTTTTGAAGATATGCCGGAAGGGTCGGAGGATTTTGATTTATTCACAGCTCCTGAAATAATGAATCAGGGAGTTACTTATTTTACCGGCAAAGCGGAAGCTCAAAGATTAGGTAAAACAGAAGCAGAAGCAATAAAAGACGGCAGGGTTTTAAATGAAAAAATGAATTTTATTTCACGCCCTGGGAATCAGCCTCAAGTTTATTGGGGACAATTAAAAGACAGTATGGCTTTAATGAGTTATACCATGCAGTTTAGTAAATTATTTTATACGAATGTTTTTACAAATCCAAAAAACGCAATAGGAATGATGCTAATGACAACTGTTTTATTTGGCGCTGAAGCAGTAATTCCATCCCCTGTATGGTGGTTTATGAAAGAAGAAGACAGGGCGGAATGGAAAAAAATTCCTTCACTTTTTAAATCAATTGGTTTAGATTTAACTGATTCAATGAGAAGCGGAGAATTTGTTATAACTCCGGTTATTGTTTCAAGTGTAAAAAGTTTGATAGCTTCTTCAGGGTATGTTTTAGATGATATGAAAAAATCTATACACGAAGAGGATCAGGAATCTTTAAAAGAACCTAAATTTTACAAAGACCTCATAAGGGCACTAAAGTCAGGATTGATTTTCTTTAATCCGCTTAAAATAGGTAAAATTCCGGCTGTAGGATGGGGACAAGTTGGCGAGGTTGCTGAACTTGCAAGAAGGTTAGGTTTTGAAGATTATGACCGTACTGACTGGGATACTAAAAATAAATATGAAACTTCAGCAAAAGAAGAAATGTTAAGAATAATTGGGAAACCGTATAGTGAAAGTAAAAAGGTTTATGGGTTGGATTAATGAAAAAAATATGTTTAATTTTAATTACTTTTATTTATTTTAGTAGTGCTGTAAAAGCATGGAATGGGTCGTATAACCAACAAAATAATGAATATTATAATAATGGTTATAAAAATTACAATTCTTCTCAAGAAGTGATAAATCAACAGGTAAATCAATATAAACAAAACACACAGCAACGGCAATACAGAGAAACACAAATAATGCAAAATACGTTAAACAAACCAAAGCCATATTTTATGAAAAACAATAATTGTATTTATGGTTATTAATTTATAAACAAAAGCCTCATTTAAGGTAGTAAAATAATAAGTAAACCCTCTGTTTTCAAATAGAGGGTTTAAATTTGTAAAGGAGAAAAACGCATGAACCCTGTAATAGATTTACAATTTAAACGGCATAGAGCTCAAGTAACAACAGCAGATACATCACCGGTTATAACAGAACAATGGTCAGATTTAAGCACTGCAACAAAAGCAAAGTTTAAAAAAATTGAAGGCAAAAATCCTGTTTTGCTTTTTAAGTTTGGCGGTGCGCAAAGTATAAAAGAAGCAACTGTAAGAATTTATGCTATTGATGAAATTAACCAGGAAACAGAAAGTCCTGGTATTGATTTAAGTATTCTTAGCTGGATTGATGATATTACTGTTACAACTGATATAACAAGACGGCAACTAAATTTAGCGGGATTAGGAAGTAAAATATTTGTTGTAGTTGAAAGCCTTACCAGTAATACAACACTAGATATTTTTATAGCTGATGATGTGAGTAATACATAATTTAAAAAGATTTAAAAGAGGTATTTTTTTATGGCTGGACGAAATATAGCAGCTGTTTCTGTTACGCATGATTTTGTAGACGGAAATGTTTTAACAGAAACTGAATTAGATGAAAACTACGGGGATATTGTTGATTATATAAACAACACGTTAAAAGGCGAGGTTGAAAATAGTCAATATATAGATCCTGATGCCGTTGAAAACAATATTGCAATTTTTGATGCTGATGGGAAAACTTTTGATTCAGGAAGTTCTTTAAGTGATGTTATAACTGATTCTTCAACACCGTTGGCAATTAATATCAAAAATCTTATTCCAAAAAATGATACAGATACAGCCCACGATATTAATTTTTATTCTTCAAACACTAATTATGATTCAGAAGTATTAATGCGTGATAGTTCTTATGATATATTTCTTAGAACTAAAGCAGGAACTTTTGAGCTTACAAAAAAACTTGATGCCACATGGGCGGCAGGAGATGATGCTGGTGGTCTTGATGACAATGACAGCTTGGCTGTTGATACTTGGTATTATTGTTTTGCTTTAGGTAAATCAACAGATGATACGGCAAGGGATTATGTGTTTTCTGATGATGTAACTGGAGTTAGTGCGTTAACTGATGCAGCAGTTGTTACGGCAGGATATGATTTAATAAGTATTGTGAATGTCGGAAGTGTTCTAACCGATGCCAGTTCTAATATATTGAATGGAACTTGGACAGGATTAGCAGGCGGCGGGATTAGGTTTATCTATGACACAGCGATTTTTGATATTAATGATTCTTCCCCCTCTGGCGTGTATGCAGATGGTACAGTATCAGCACCTGAAAACAGTTTTTTAATAGGCTATATGAATGGCCATAATGCAACTGGCGTTCAATTATATTTATATGCTTTAAGTAAAGTCGATGGTACTGAAAAGCGTTTTTTTGATGGCAATACGACTAATAATGGGCACATGGAGTTTGAGGAGATATTAGTTGACTCAAGTAATAACATACAATATAAATCCACTAATGCTAGCAGTTACACCTTATATACTAGGGGCTATATTCAAGGGAGGACATCGTAATGAAAAACGTCAGAACTCCAAAAGGCATAATGCAACAAAGTGAACAACCTTCTGAATTTTATAAATTAAAAGACAATTGGTATGATTTTGAAGGTGAAAATCAATGGAATGGGATGACTCCTGAAGAAATATCTTTAGATAATAAAGAAAAAATGTTTCTTCAAAACGAAAAAGAACTTGAAGAAATAAAAGATTCTTTTCTGGAAGATATTGTTTTAAATGATGATAAAACTTCTCAAAAAATAAAAGACCATATTAATAATAAAAAGGAGAAATAAAAAATTATGAAAAACAAAAGCGCAAATGAAATAAAAAAGATTATTTATGATTCTTTTAACGTATCAGCCAACTTCACAAGACCAGCAAATACAACTGCTTATGCTCAATATGATGCAATGAATAATTCAACAAGCGCACCTGTAGTTCTTACTTTTTCTGACGTTGGAGCAGAAAACGGTGAAAATGTATTAATACAAGAAGTTTCAATAAAAACTACAAATGGTGCATCTTTATTGCCAGATATGAATTTATGGCTATTCAGTGAGTCTGTTACAGCAACAAACGATAATTCTGAAATGAGCCTTACAGATGCCCATAATCTTTTAATTTTAGACGTTATTCCTTTAACTGATTCTTACAAAGCAGCTTTAAATGGTATTGCAAAAACTCACAATATTTCGTCGCAAATTAAGTTAAAATCAACTTCAAAGAATATATATGGCTTACTTCAAGCTGATGCGGCTTATACACCTATAAGCGAAGAAGTTTTTACAATAAACATTAGTGGTATGAGGTTGTCATAAATGTTGCATTTAAACGATAGACGCAGACGGTGTAAAAAAACATCATCTATTTTATGGACACCTGCCAACTTAACAAATTTAGAATTATGGCTTGACGCCTCTGATTCAGGCACTATAACAAAGGATGGTTCTAACAAGGTAAGTCAATGGGACGATAAAAGCGGTAATGGTAATCATGCAACACAGGGGACTGAGGCAAATCAACCTGCATACAACGCTGCCGATAATAGTGTTAATTTTGATGGCTCAAATGACTGGATGCAGTTGCCCCCTAATGTAAAAAATTCAATCTGTAGAGATACAAATCATAGTATTTTCATTGTATTTAAAGCAGATAATCCTTCTAGTTCAATAGGTTGCATGTTTTTAACCTCAAGCCCGAATTATGGGAATAATAGTTTGGCTTATCAAATACGAGCTAGTCATATAAGATTGTCTTACTATGAATACTATGATACTAGCGGGGATAATGAATACAGAAGTGCACCTTTTACAGATACAACGGAAAAACACTTTATGTCAATCACACATGCAGCTAATACTTTGCATGACGCCTTTCTTGATGGGACAGAAATAACAGGAACAGAAAGGGCTTATAGAGCACAGCTATCAGGTTGCCGAATAGGCAGTGCCATAGACAATAACCGCTTTTTTGATGGAGATATGTTTGAAATAATTATTGCCGATTCGGTATTATCTGAAGCAGACAGGCAAAAAATAGAAGGCTATTTAGCTCACGAATGGGATGTCGAAAATAGTTTGCCAGCGGGACATCCCTATAAATCAAGTCCGCCATACGTATAGGAGTGTAACATGTATTTATTGTTTGACACACTGAAAACTGCTCAATTAGCAGAAGTAGAAATAAATAAAAACAAGAAATATCCGATTATTGGCAGAAATGCTAAAACCGGCAAGCTTGAACCTGACAAACAGCAAACAGTACGATGGGCTGAATCTCATCAGGATAAAAAAGGCAAGTGGTTTATTCCTAAGCCTGGCAATGAATATATGACTTCCGTAAAAAATTTTACAAAAGTAACAGAGATTGAGGTAAAAGCGGATGTTAATACGCGATAGACGCAGGTAGTGTAAAGCTTCGTCGGAAGGCGGCGGAATTGTCTATATTAAAGACTTATTGGAAACCACGCAAGGGCATACTTTGGATTTTCTTGTCTCTTGTAGAAAAACTTATGCCTCTCAAGTTTACGCTGGAAAAATAATAGTAGATGATACGGCGGCAGAATATAAAGTTAAATTCGAAAGCAATGGGTTAATTTCAGATTCGGCAGAGTTATATAATGCTTCAGATGTTTATCAAGGAACAATACAGAGTTTAATTATTGATAATTCATATACGAGTAGATGGATAGAGGCTTATGATGCAACTGAAAATTATACATGGGTGCCTCCTACTTCCGCAGTCAGACCGTTAATGATAGATGCTGGCACGCCTTACTGTAAGTATGATGGCACACATTACAGTTTAGGAAAAACTGGGTATTATCAATCCAATTTTCAAAATACAGGCGGAAATCCAAAAACAATGGTCTGTGTGGGGTATGATTGGACAAGTGGATATATTTATGGTGGCAGTAATACAGGTAATGGAGGTATTTACAAGGATGGTGATGATAAAGCACGTTTTCAAAGTTGGTATGACAACATAGGGATATCATCGGGCACTATAAGTGATACAGGATTAGTTCAGATGGCAGTTGCTTACGATGAAAACGGATTAACCGATAGTAAAGATTATAATTTGGCAATTGATGGAAGTTTTGAGGGAGAGTCTGAAGGCGCGGTTAGTGTTAATTTTAGAGGCGATAGGTGGGTTTGGCTTGGTGCTATGTACGCATCAGGAAGTGATTTTCCCGGGCACAGAATGGAATATTTTAGAACAACTACTATTATGTCAGGCTCTGATTTATCAGATATTTGGACAAATCAACAAGGAGGATTTTGATGGCTGAATATTGGATAATTTTTGATACAGAAGCTGAAGCAAAACATATATCTCATTTATTCTATATGTTGACGATAGAGGGGCAGATAAAAAAAGATGCTGATTGGTTAATGTATGGAGTTTTTCCTTTAGCTCAAGATAAATACGGTCTTTGGGTACATACAGATTTTAAATTTAAAATCCATCCTGACGCTAATATTCAAACGCTTATTGATGTGTATAAAACTAAAGATGAAATTACAAAACAGGAAGAGACTAACATAAAGACTTTTGTAAGCAGTGATAAATGGGCTGTTTTTGATAATTTTGTCACAGATGCAATACGATCTAAGTTTTTAACTGTCGAACAAATGCAGGCTGCTGGGTATTTTACAGAGACAGTAAAGAAAATATGACAATCTGTCACAGGAGAAACACTTTAAAATGAGTGAGTATGTAAAAAGTGGAACATTAATCGTTATTGTTTTAGCTTTTTTTATTCAATTTAATATTTTCTGGAAGCCGGAGCAGATCCAGGCTTTTGCTGCTGAAAACCTTGTTTCAAAAATAGAATTTAAAATGCTTTACGATGAAATGAAATATATTAGAAAAAAAATTGATGCTATTTATAAAATTCAGATGAAAAAATGTCAATAATCGTTAAAATACAATACTTTACAGAGGATGAACTAAAATGCCCCTGCTGTGGACTTTGTAATTATGATTCATTTTTCCTGAAAAAATTGGACGTTTTCAGGGAGATGATAAAAAGTAGATTACAAGTAACTTCGGGATGCAGATGCGCCCCGCATAATTTAATGGTTTCAGGAGCGGTTAATTCCTGTCATATCGGGGAAGGTAAAACAAGTTCTGCGGTTGATGTGTTCCCGATGGATTTGACTCTTCCGGAAACTTTTGTAAAAGCCTGTGAAAGTAATTTTTTTAATGAGGTAATTTATTATAAAGAAAAAAGATTTATCCATTTAGGTTTTGATGAAAAAAAATTAAGACCTTATTTTGAAGTTAAATAAAGGAGTAAATTATGGGTTGGATACAAATTGGAGATTTTCGCTTTATACCCCCTGATTATGAAAAAGTTAGGATAATAGAGCATTTTATTTATGAATATGAAGGAGTTAAATATACAGCTCCGGCAAAACAAGTAACTGATGGTATATCTGTCCCTGACATTTTTAAGTCATTGGTTGATGGGCAATTTAAAGGTCGTTCATTACCAGCTGCATTTATTCACGACAGGCTTTGTCATCTTGGTTTAACCGGCAGACCTGTTTGTTCATGGGCAGATTGCCATAAGATTTTTTACAGAGCAATGCTCGACAATGGAGTACCAAAAGGCGGCAGGAAAGGGGCTTGGTTAAAATATCAGGCTGTTAGAATTGGCATGATGTTCCGGCGCTGGAAATATTGAAAACAATCTCACATCTAAAAATTATATCTTCCATTTTAAGCAGGTTTAATTGCCTGCTTTTTTTATTTCAATTAACAAACAATTTTATTAAGTTGTAATTTTTTTAAAACTCCTCTAAAATAAGCTTTTTTACAGCGCACTTGTGGAGCGTTTAAAGTAATTTCAACAGCTTTTTTAACATAACTAGCGCCCTCTTGTTTTATAACTGCTCCTGAATTACTTACGCCCCAGTATGTTAATTGTTTTGCTATCTCATAAAAATCTTTTTTTTGAATAGGTTTAAACCCTGTTTCTAAACTTGGTTTTATACTAGGTTTTATACTTGGTTTAATAATATTATTTTTTATACTTGGTATAATACTAGGTTTAATACTTGGTTTTGACTGCTCAAGAAGAGCAATTTTTTTTGCAGATTCAACGCATTCGGCAATAGTTTTCATTTTTTTAAAATCCTTTCAGAAAAAAAGTATTGACAAACCTCCTGAAAGGATAGATAATAAATTTGAAGAAAATTTGTAGTCCTTTCAAGGGCTATTTTTTTTATGTTAAATTTAACATATTTATAATATATAAATTTCAGGAAATGTCAAGAAAGAAAATAAAGAGCGTTTTAAAAATAAAACTTTTCTAAAAATCAAAAATATTTTAAAAATAATTTTCTTTGTTATTATTAAATACTTTTTATTTTTAAAAAAATAATTTTAAATAAATTTAAAAAAAAGGGTTGACAATATCTTAAATCAAGATTATTCTGATAATTAGGTTTTTCTAATTTTATAATTTTCTAATTTTATAATTTTATTACAAAGGTAAAAACAATGAACAGAATAACTTTCGAGCTGTCAGAAAAAACAAAAAAAGAGTTTGAAATAAGAGTAGTTAAAAACAATACAAAAATGACGGTGGTTTTGAGAAACTTTGTAATTGATTATTTAAAAAGAAAAACTATTTAAAAAAAATCCTCAAGAGAAAAACTCTTGAGGGACAAAAAAACAAATCTCTAAAAGTATAACATAATATCCCTTCTTTTTAAAGGGATGATTAAAGGCAAGGTATGAGTGGAAAATTTAGCTTTAAAACAAAAAATCACAAAATTAAAAAGTGAAAAGATATTATTAATTTTTCTTTTTGTTTTTGTAACAATTTTTAAGTTTTTTTACATTGAAGAATTACAACCTATTCCCGCACCGCCTGCCCCTTATATGACTTGGGTCGGGGGTGAATAATGTCAACTATGTATTTAAACTTTGGACATGGTAGTGATGAGACCGATGTCGGATTAGGTTTTGTCTGGTCGTTTCTTTATATTGATTTAGATAAAAAAGAATTAGGCTGGGATTTTTTATGCGGTGATGAAAAAGAATTTGAACCGCCAAAATCTAATAAACCAGAAGATATTATTGATTTTATTAACACAAATTATGGGGCTTTTAGGGAAGAAGAAAGCGTTATTGAACTAGTTCTTGATATTTTACAAGAGGAATTTTGTGCAACTCCCCCTAACGCTCTCGATGCTGGATTAGATGAGAATAATAATTCAGCGAGTGAAGTTCAGTTTCCGGTAAAGTGCTCTGGTTTTAACCAATCACGCAACAAAGAAAACTGTTCACCAGCTCGGAAATAAAACATCTAATCTGGTTTTTTTTATAAAAAAAAGGGAAAATAAATGACAGGAATAATTTTTTACTTTTTACATAAAGCATCTGAAAAAAGAAAAGCTAACAAACAAAAAGCGTTTACACAATATAAATGGAGGAAAAAAATGTCAGTACAACCAATAACCAATAATCCTTATGAATTAATGGATTCAGAAGATATAGAAATACTTTCTGAACATCCAGCAGAAGACCAATTGCATGATAAATTTCGTGTAAATACAGACCAAAAAGCTGAATGGGTTTTAAACAAAATTAAAGAAAGACATGAAGAGTATGACAGGCTTGCAAAAGCTTGTCAGGAACAATCAGATTTTTATTCTTTAAAGAAGAACTGGTATCTTGACCAGGCGCAAAAAGAAACTTCTTATTTTAAGGGACTTTTATCGGATTATTTTGAAAAAGTTCCGCATAAAAAAACAAAGACACAGAAAAAATATAGTCTTCCTTCAGGAGATTTAATAAGAAAAAAACAAAATCCTGAATATATCAGGGATGATGAGCAAATACTTGGTTTTCTTGGAGAAAATAACTTGGTTGAGTTTATTAAAAATAAGCCTCAAGTAAATTGGGTTGATTTAAAAGCTCAAATAGAAATAAAAGAAAGTCAGGGAAACAAACAAACAGCTTTTCTTGACGGTAAAATGATTGACGGTCTAAACATCCAGGAAAGACCTGATATTTTCGAGGTAAAAGTTAAGTGAATTATTTTATTAGTTTAGTTGTAATTATGATTCTTCTTTCTCTTTATGCCTGCTGTGTTGCTTTAGGAAGAATGAGCAGACAAGAGGAACAAGAAGAATATCAAGAATTTTTAGAAAATATGGAGGAATAAAAAATAAAATGGTAAAAATTAAAAAAGCAAATGAAATTGAAATTCCTGAAACGGTTGTCGGATTAATTTACGGACAGCCAGGCGCAGGCAAAACAACACTTTCTGTATCTGCTTTAAAGCCGGTTTTAATTGATACAGAAGGCGGAGTTCACAGAATAGAATCAAGGCATCGCTGTGATACTTTACAAGTTGAAAACTGGAATGATATTTTAAATAATCTTCCTTTTTTCAAAAATTATGAAACTATAATTTTTGACACTATAAACGAAGTTTTAATTCATATTGAAAAAAATTTGGTTGACACAACACCAAAAGCGCATTTTCAAGGCAAATTAAATCAATATGGTTATGGTTTAAGAAGTTTAGAATTTAAGAATTTGATTAATAAAATTAAATTTTTAAAGAAAAATATTATATTCATAGCTCATGATATTGAAAGCAAAGACGACAACAACAATAAAGAATGTAGACCTGATATATCAGGAAAAGCTTCAGGCGAGTTAATGAAGTTTATGGACTTTGTTGGATACCTGGAAATGTTAGGCACTAAAAGAATTATATCTTTTATGCCTAGCTCAAAGTTTTATGCAAAAAACAGCTTAGGACTTGAAAGCTATATTACTTTGCCAAATGTTAATGATAAAGAAAATAATTTTATAACAGAGCAAATAATTAAGCCTACGATTGAAAAAAGAAAAAAAGAGCAGGCGGCTGGACTCAAAGGGAAAGAAAAAGAAAAAGAAAAAGAAGTTCAAAAAACATCTGAAGAACTTGAAGAAAAAATTGAATATATGGATGAAAATCAAGCAAAAGAATTTATTGAAATAATTGGAGCAGAAGAGGTAAAAGCTTTTATGAAAGAAAAAGGTTATAAAAAAATGTCAGAAATACCAGTAACTGAATATATTGAAAAGGTTTTACCGAGTGAAAAAAAACCTGAACCAAGAAATATTAATCCTGATTTAGAAAAACAAATTAATACTGACCTTGCAGCGCAATTGTTAATCAAAATAAAAGAAAAAGGAATAACAAAAAGCAAGGATATTATTCTTTTTTGTCAGGAATATGCAATTAGTTCAAAAGATTCTGAAACATTTATGATTTATCTAGAAGATGACAAAAAACTTGATGCGCTTGTAACCGATTTTAACAACAAACAAAAAACAAAAGCAGCTTAATTACTAGATATAAGCTCTAAAATTAGACAACAAAAAGGAGAATAATTTGGAAGAAATTGAACATGATGAATTAAATGAACATTTAACAAAGCAAATGCAAAAACGCAAAGACAAAAACAGAGTTAAAAACAAATTAACAAAAGCCAGTAAAAAAAAGAACAGAACAAAATAGTTAATATAACAAAAAAGGAGAAATTTAAAAAAAATGAGTTATGAAGTAAATTGGGACGACCACAACGAAGAAGGGTTTTCAGTAATTCCTAAAGGAGATTACTCTCTGTTTATTCGCGACGGAGAGGAAAAATTCACTAAAACACAAGGCGATGTTATGTGGATTTTTGAATTTGAAATAATTGACAATGCTGAACATGATGGTAAAAAAATATGGGCAATGTTTGTTCATAACAAGGGAGGCTTCGGAAATCTTAAAAAGCTTTACTCTGTCTGTGGGTATGATGTTAAAGGACAACCTTTAGCACAAATTAATCTTGATGACCTTATTGGGCAAAAGGTTAATGCTGAAGTAATAATTGAGGAATATAACGGTAAAGAAAGAAACAAAATACCTTATGCAGCATTTTCTGAATATAGAAAAACAACAGTACAAAAAAAAACATCAAAACCAGCAGAATCAACTTTAATTGAAGAAGACGAAATACCGTTTTAAATAGCCATCATACCTGTAAGGGAGTAATTAAAACTCCCTTTTTTTTTAATATATTGGAGGAAAAAAATGAATTTAAGCGTACAAGATGTTCTTGATATTTTTCAACGATTCCATAAATTTATAGCTGAAATACATGGAAAAAAACAAGCAGATGCAGTTATGCAACTTTCTTTTAATGCTTTTAGTACAGAAAAACAAAACAATAATTCTGTTTTATCTGTTATGCGTGATAAAAGTATGGATCTTCCTTTGCAACCTAGAAGACACACAGGAAAACTTTCTCCCGAAGAATACAGAAAAATTGAATTAATTAATTAAGGAAAAAAAATGAAACACGTCGTTTTATTTTCAAGAGGAGCGCAATCGGCTTATGTTGCTGTTTTGATTGCAAAGAAATACAAAAAGGAAGATATTATATTACTTCATACTCCAACTCATTCCGAGCATCCTGACGCTGACAGGTTCGGAAAAGACATAAGTAATTTTTTGGATATTTCCATAACTGAAACTTGGTCGGTTTGGGGAGATATATGGGAAGTTGCCCAAAAAACCAAATACATCCCTAACAACAGGGTCAGACCTTGTACGCAAAGACTTAAAGTTCTGCCAGCTCAAAAATTTTACAAAGAATTACAATTAAGAAATGAAAAGTTCAGTGTTTATGTCGGCTATTGCCCCGGTGAAGAAAAAAGAGTTGAAAAATTTAAAAAAGCGAATCCTGATATTGATGTCAGATTCCCGCTTATTGAAAAAAATATAAGTTCCGAACAATCAAAAGA
This sequence comes from Patescibacteria group bacterium, assembly GCA_034716735.1. GTDB lineage: Bacteria > Patescibacteriota > Patescibacteriia > DYHP01 > DYHP01 > JAYEKT01. The sequence goes on along the minus strand of JAYEKT010000044.1, from coordinate 16,534 downwards.
AAAAATTAAAGAGCTTGGTATAAAGCTCCCGGAAGCTTATTTGTATTTTAAGCATAACAACTGTATACCTTGTTTTTTGGGTGGCAAAAAATACTGGAAAAATGTTTTAAAATTTTTTCCTGAAGCATACAAAAAAGCTGAATTGCTTGAAAAACAATTCGGACACACAATTTTAAGAAATTTATCGCTAGAAGAATTAAGGAAAGGATAAGTAATGATTAAAATTAAAAACTGTAAAATCTTCACAGTTAAGGTTGATTGTAAATATCATTGGTCTAATTTGCCGATGTTTAAAAAAATTTTACAAAAAAAACATATAGACCTTAGAGGTGCTGACCTTAGAGGCGCAAACCTTAAAGGTGTAGACCTTAGAGGTGTAGACAATAAAAAATTAATTATACAGGATTTTATGTTTATATCTAGTATTGGTTCACCAAAAAGAACTACCATGTTTTTTAAAACAAACAAAAATATAATGGTTCAAAGCAATTGTTTTTACAACACTCTTGAAAAATTTGAAAGTCAGGTTAAAGAGGTTTACAAGGAAAACAAACACGAAAAAGAATATTTAACAGCTGTTCAATTAGTAAAAATTAGATTTGAAATCTAAACGTGCCTGATGAGGAATATAAGAAAAGGAAAGGATAAAATTATGAGAATGAAAAACAGTACAGCAAATTTAGCGTTATTAGAAACACTCGAAATTGATGAAAATTTGAAAGCTAGAAGCGTATCGCAAGAAATAAAACGATTAATAGTTAATTATAAGAGGTATTGAAAGATGAGTAAAAACTTTACAAAAGAAGAGATGAAGGTTGTTGAAAAATTCCAACAAAAAGCAAAAATCATTGATGTCAGTATAAACGCTTTTGTTTTAAAAATGCGTGAAAAAATGTATAACAATATTCATAAAATGCTGTGGAAAGAATGCAAATACGGATATTTGTTTAAGAAATTACTAGAAGCGACTGAAAAACTAGCTAAAGCAATAGTTAATTACGAAAAAGAAAATATTATAAAAGAAAGCGTTGATATAGCCAATTATGCAATGATGCTTTCGGATATAGCGGAAGATGATGGAGTGATAAAAAAATGACTAGAATTTTAAACGAAGGTAAAACTTGTTTTGATTGCGAATTTTGCGAAAAACCAGAGAATTATAAATTAAGTATTTACTGCAAGCATCTCAAAAGCAAAGTTTATCCAGGCAATCATCAGTATATGAGATGTCAAAGAAGCTTTTTAGATGCTCATGTAAAAAACCTTACTGAAACAAAACGGGAGTTTTATTTAAACGCTGATAACTACAAGGTTGACGCTTTTGGTACAAAGCCGAATAAATAACAAAAAGGAAAAAATTATGTTAGAATCAAACTTTTTATCATTTTACTGTAATTGCAAGAAAAGCAAAGAACAAAAGGGTGTTGGCGGCTGTATCAATTTTAAAGAAAACAAAATTAATTGGTGTACTTATTGTAATACCAAATATTATCTTGACACTAAACCCGTCCCTAATGGAACTGCGTTTTATGTTTATCACAAGGAAGACGAGCAATAACCCCGCAAGGCTTTGCAAAGGCTTTTTATAAAGCAAATAAATAAAAGGACAAATTAAAATGCTGGAAACGAATAAAATCATACAAGGCGATTGCCTGGAAGTTTTGAAAACTTTTCCTGATAACAGCGTGGATTTAATTATTACAGATCCTGATTATGAGATGTCAGTTGCTCATGGTTCAGGAGCTTTTGGAGTAAAAAAGAAAATCAGCTTTAAACAAATTGAGGGCATCTGTAATGGTTTTGATTTTTCTGTTTTAGATGATTTTTGCCGGGTACTAAAAAAAACTAACATTTATATCTTTTGCAGTTTAAAACAGATTCCTTTTTTGCTTGATTATTTTGTTTCTCAAAGAAAATGCTATTTTAATATAATTTCCTGGCACAAAGCAAACCCCGTTCCTACCTGTAACAATAAATATTTGCCAGACACAGAATTTTGTTTATTTTTCAGAGAAAAAAGAGTTCCTTTGTTTGGAACGGTAAGCAGTAAATCTTCTTATTATTTAAGCCCTAGCAACCAGAAAGACAAAAGATTATACAGACATCCAACAGTTAAACCTCTGCCTTTGACAGAAAGATTTATAATAAATTCAAGTAAAGAGGATGGAATCATTTTAGACCCGTTTATAGGGTCAGGAACAACCGCAGTAGCAGCTATTAAACACAATAGAAATTACATAGGGATAGAATTAAATCCCGACTACGTAAAAATCGCTAATAATCGAATATTAGAACAAAAACAACAGTTGAAGTTATTTTAACGAAAGGATGTGAAAGAATGAACAAATCAGAAGAATTGGCAAAATTACTGAAGATAAAACCAAGATTATTTACAAATCACAATGAGTTTTGGGAAGATATTCCCTGTGATATAAGACCGCCAATAGAATACTATAAGGAGGTTTATCCAGACCTTGAGCAACCTGAAAATTTTGTGAAACTATTAGAATTGATTTATTCAAAAACGCAATGGATAGAAACAGTAATACCTTTTTATGAAGAATATATGACAGAAAGAACAGGAACGATCCAGGGTGATTTTATACTTCTTTTCGTTAAATATTTCCCTAAGTGTTATGAAGTTTTTATGGAAAGTTTTATAGAAGCAGCTCAAAAAATTAATTGGGAATATTAAAATGCAATTAAGTTTATTTAATCAAACAAATACCGTCGGTAGTACCGACGCTGTTAAAAACACCGAAACGGGAATTCCTGTTTTGGGATTATCACGACTTGAGCGGCTAAAAGAAGCCTGTCCACACAAAAAAAGATGTCCGCATGATAAATGTTTTGAGGATTGTGTAAACAAACCGGAAATATAATCAAGGTAAGGTTTTAAAGAAAGAATAATTTAAGGAATAAAAAACAAGGGAATTAACACTATGACCAAATGGCTTAAAGAATGGGAAGAATCAGGAATAAATAAAGAAACATCTCAAGAATATATAGATAAAAATTTTTGTTCAGAAATAAATAAAATTGAAGCCGGTAAAAGGTTAAAGAACACACAAATTTTAAGTAGCGGATGGTTTCTTGAATACCCTGAATTTACTGAAAATAAAAAATCAGGCTATGGAGTTTTTAAACCGGAAATTCCAAGAAAAAAACTAACTGAAAACAAAAAAGAAAGAATCCTTAAATATGAAAGACCTTTCGGGCAGGCATCAAAATTATTTAGACCGATTGCATTTAATCCTGATAAACTATCTGATATAAAAACACCCTTATGTATAACAGAGGGAGAAAAGAAAGCAATTAAATTAACACAGGAGGGTTTTAATTGTATTTCAATTGGCGGTGTTTGGAATTGGCGCACAAGTAGTACAGATGATGGAATATTATTAGATTTTAAAAATATTTCTTTTTTGGGCAGAAAGGTTTATCTTGTTTTTGATAATGATATTTTTACAAAAGAGGCTGTAAAAAAAGCATTAAATGAATTTTCAAAATATTTATTATCTCAGGGCGCTACAGTTTATATTGTTTTTTTGCCGTATCAAAACGAAAAATTAGGAATTGATGATTATTTAGTTAAATATGGCAAAGAAAATTTTAAAAAAATACTTACAAGAATAATACCTGATAAGAAAAAAGGTTATACAGAAATTATTTATTCTTTTTTTGAACCGGAAGAAGAAATAAAATTCCCATTAGAGGCATTACCAAAAGAATTAACCGAATACATAAAAAAAGAAAGTTCCGTTATGGATGCACCACCGGAATTTATTGCAACAGGTTTACTTGCTGGTGCTGCGGCTATTTTAAACAAAAATGTAAAAATAAAAATTACTCAAGGCTGGTCAGAGTATGCAATATTATGGATGATGAACATTGCAGTCCCGGGTAAACAAAAAAAATCACCTTGTTTTGAAATCATAAAACAAGCGATAGATGAGCTGGATGAAACACTTAAAGAAGATTATTTATTACAAAAAAAGAATTATAAAAAACTTGAACTTGAATATCAAAAAAATATAATTACATATAAAAAAAGTAAACTTACAGAACCCCCTGAAGCTCCTGAAGAGCCAAACAGACAACTGATTTATGTTTCAGATACAACAGTTGAAGGATTAATAAAAAAACAGGATAAAAACGAACAGGGAATTGCAATATTAGTAGATGAACTTGGAGGATTTTTTAAATCAATAAATCAGTATAAAAGCAATGGTAATGATACAGAATATTTTTTAAGCGCCTGGAAAGGAGCGACACACATCAGAAACAGGGTTTCTGATAAAGAACCTATTTCTATAAAAGCAGTTCATAACATTTTTGGGGCAATACCTCCTAAAACAGTTATAAAAATGTTATTCAATGAAATAGAGTCATCAGACGGATTTTATGAACGTTGGCTTTATACAATTTCTGATTATAAATCAAAATGTTTTTTAAATAGAAATGAATCAAGTTTTGAATTAAGAGAAAAAATTAAAATAAAAATTAAAAATCTTAGTAATATAAATAAAAATACAATTTATAATTTTTCAGATGAAGCAACAATAATTTTTGATGAGTATTATTCTTGGCTTGAGAAGACAGCTCATCAATCCAAAAAAATATCTAATTTAGAAATAAGTTACTTAATTAAACAACAAGTATATACTGCTCGTTTTTCTTTGATATTACATTGTTTTACCAACCCCGAGCTTGAATATATAAACCCTGAAACAGTTTTAAATGCAATTAAACTAAGCGGGTTTTTTATCAATTGTTTCAAGAAGTTTACGAAGTCAATAACCAAGAAGAAAATAGATAATGACATTAATTATATTTTAGAGTATATGAAACAAAGAGAAAAACAGGAAATAACAGCCAGAGAATTAAACAAATTATACTTCAAAAGATTTACAAGAGATAAATGTATTGAATTATTTAAAGAAATGGAAGATTTAGGACTGGGGAAAGTTATTCCTCAAGGTCGAAGTTCTAAATTTATTTTAATTTGAAAATCCTAAGTGCCGGGAAATGCCGGGTAATGCCGGGTAGTACCCGGCAGTCGAAACAAAGATGATTAAAAGGTTTGAGGTCTAATGCCGGGAACGCCGGGTCTTTTCTTAATAATAATAATAGTATTCTATATATTATATATATTACTATATAGTATTATATTTTTAATTATATTTATACTAGATTTACCCGGCGTTCCCGGCATTAAGGATGAAATACCTGGTATGACTAATTGGAGTAACCCGGCACTTTCCCGGCACTTCCCGGCAGTAAATCTGAAAATACTTGATATAACTGTTTTTAAAAACCCGGCACTAAATCAGTAAAATTTAATCCTGGAATGAAAAAAAATGGAGAACTCTAATAATGTTAAATGTTAATGATTTTATAACTGAATTAGAAAAGAAACAAAAAGATAAAATGTATTTAAAACCTCAAAAACTTACCAATAAAGAAATTTTACATAATGATATTATTAATATTATCAATGGACAACATTTTTATAAACCAATAAAAATGGAAACAAGCGCAGAGTACGTAAATTATCTGGGAAAATACGTACATCTTTGTAATACAAAAGGTAAAGCTGAATATATTATGACGATAAAAAAAGAATTAGCAGTTACAATTTCAGAATTATTAAAAATAACAAATTATATTGAAAATGAAGAATTAGGACTATTACAAGCTTTTGTGGTTAAAAAAATATTTCAAATAAAATAATTTGTAAACTTTTATTACACTATTTGATGTATTTTTGATTATTTATTGACAATTAATCAATAATCTGTTATCTTGTTATTATAGTCAATCAGATGGCTGGTTGACACAAAAAAAGGAGAAAAAACAATGGAAAACCAAAGATTTAAAATTCTAGGAACAGCTCAAATGCAAAATTACAAAAATGGAAGTCTGGAGTACAAAATTAGCTCTATGGTGGGTTTTGATCCAGAAGCTGTAATTATTACAGCAACTGAAAAAGAAATTGAAGTGTTTAAAAACGCTTCAGACGATGATCTTAACGATTTTGATACATTAGACCAATGGTTTAATGATATCAAATATATAATTTAATAGAAAAAAGGAGCAAAAAATCATGAAGAAAACAGTAAAAAAATTAACAAAATTAGAAAAATTAGAAAAATGCTCGGTATTTGCCGAACTCCCAAATGTTTGGGAAACAAAAAAGTTTAAGGCTGATGCCTTAAATCTAAAAATTTATTTAAAAGACAAAAACTTTGGGGTTACCTCAGAGTTGAATAAAATGTCCGCAAGGGACATTAAAGATCTGTATTCAGAAGGATACAGAGTATACTGCTATAATGCAGAATATTTCTTCGTCAAATTTGATGAAGAAGGAGATATAGACTGGGAAACCAGTTTATCTATCGGCTATGCCGAAGAAGACTTTGAAGGGAAATACTTTAAAGTTTGGGATGGTAAAATATCTTCCATTATAGATGATATAAAATCCACTTACGCTCACTGCGTAAGCGGCTCACTAGGGCATCGCTCCGGCAGCACCACAATAGTGGTAGCCGGCAAAGAATTGCCAGTCATGTCAGATGACTATGAAGTCATCTGCCAAAACAAAAATTCAGATGATAATAAATTATCGTCTGAAAAGATTGCAGAATTTTGCAATCTTATTTTAGAAAATGGCGGATATACCGTCGTTGACGAGTCGAGCTGCTCTTTTCCTGGAGATAATAGCTCACCAAATGAAAAAATATCTACCTATATCCATATAGGTAGTAAATTATGACAAAAGGCGGAAAAAGAGAAGGGGCAGGACGCCCCTTCGGAACAAAAAAAGAACCGACAGTTCTTTTTGCAAAAAGGGTAACTTTTCTGGAAAAATTTAGACTAGAAAAGTTTTTAGAAAAAATAAGAAAAAAATAATTACAAAAAAAACTTCTTTTGAAAAAATAAAGAAGTTTTTTTTTGTAAATTAAAAACAGAAAAAACTTTTAAAAAAATACTTGCAAGAAGAAAAATAATAAGTTAAAATAAAAAAATTAAATATTTAAGGGCAAGAGAAGGTAAGGTAAGGTAAGGAAAAAATATTATGACAAAAAATAAATTAAACAAAGTGTTTCAGTTTAATTTTCTAGGCGGAAATATTAATTGTTACGGCAAAGAAAATTTTCTAAAAACAGCCTCCATTATTTATAAAACAATAAAAAATATTGATATTGTTTTTAAAAGTGAAACAAAAGTTTACAAATTTTTACAAGAAATTGAAAACATTAAAATTTTTAACAAAATTGAAAATCAATTTGATGTAATGAGTGATTATGAAATTGTGAATGAAATTAATGACAATGATATTGAAATTATTGAAAAAATAACAAATTCATCAATAATTGTAAAAAAAGAAAAACAGGAAGATGTAAAAAACACAGACGAAAGAATTAAAGATGCTGACACAGAAAAACAACCAGAACAGGTTAAATGCGAAAAATGTAATGCCCTGAATATTCTTGACGATGACCAAAAGTTTTGTCTGGATTGCGGAGAACTTTTGCGTGATGAAGAAATGAAACATAACCGCAAAAAAGAACAAACAAAACAATATAAGAAACTTCAAAAAGAGAAAGAAACTCTGAAATTAGATATTCAAGAATTAAACAAAACTTTGGAGCTTACAACAAAAGAAAATCTTGAAAAAATAGAAAATTTTTTCAGGCAAAAATCAAGTAATTTTACATTGATTGGCACAAAAGAGAATGATTCTAACGCTTCAAAAACCTTAAGAATCGCTATAAATATGAGATTGACGTCTGAGTACATAGAAACTGATAGAAAGCTTATTGAAGCAAAAAAAGACAGAATAGAACAAATTGACGAACAATTAGACGGTGATTTTCAGCTTGAAATATTACCTGAAGAAACTGAAGAAATTAAAACAGAGATAAACGAAGCAATAACAGCTTAATTGATTATTTAATTATTTTTACCAGGAGAGTGTTTTATCTCCTGGTAAAAAATTTTGTGAGAAGAAGATATGGAAAATTATTATATAGGTATTGATCCGGGCGTTACTGGCGCAATAGCCGTATTATCTGATGACCAGGCAATGCAAGTTTTTGATTTTCAAAGAGATAACCCAAGACGGCTTTTGCAGATTTACAAAGGACTTAATACTCCTAACACAATAGCCTGTATAGAAAATATAATTACAATACCAGGAGCTGGCAGAGAAAAACTTTACGAATCTTTTTACCAACATAAATTTTGCCTGGATTATTTTGGAATTCAGCATAAAACCGTATATCCTTTGACATGGAAAAAAGAATTTAATTTAAGCAAAAAAAATAAAACAAAAGAAGATTCTTACAATTTAGCCTTAAGTTTGTTTGATAATTCAAGCAAATTTTTAAGGGCAAAAACAAAAGACCATAACAGGGCGGAAGCTTTATTAATAGCAAAATACTGTCAAATAGTTACTTAAAAAAGGAGAAAAAATATGAAAAATAGTCAACAATTAGTTACTGAAATTAACGAAGCTGAAATAAGAGCAGAAGAACTAAAGATTTATATTCAAAAATTAGCAGAATTAAAAACAAAATTTCTTGGTGATGAAGTTGAACAACCAGATTTTCCCTTAAAAAGATTATCAGCTGAAGACAAAGTTATACAAGAAGAATTAGCTTATCAGTTTTTGTTAAGTGATGTTCTTCCTCAAAAATTTTAAAGTTTTCATCTCCGCGTAGAGTGAAAAAAAAATTACTCTTTACAAAAAGTAAAAAATGATGCAATATAAAAGCAACATCTTTCTTAATTAATTTTAAGTACAGTATTGGACCCGGTAAGGGCTGTCCCTGAAAAGCAGGAAACACGGCAGAGCTGAAAGGAAAAGATGTGTTATGGGTAGGGCAAAGTGTGTTTAAAATCAAAACAATAGAATGCTGTGGTAAGATTCAGCAAGCAAAATTTCTCCAGATTCCAATTCCTGAAGATATTTTATTTTTTAGAAATGATTTTTTAAGTTTTTATGTGGCATATATAGATAATTGCATTAATCCAAAATGTCAAGGCAAAGCTATAAAGTTTGGTGTAACCTATGAAAAAGAAATTATTGAATATAAAACTAAAATAAAATACCTAAATTTATATAAAAGAATTGGAAAACCTATTGATTGTATAGAAATAGACAGTTTTAGTAAAAATTCAGCAGATAGAAGGTTTTACTTGCTTTATAACGAATATGGAGAGATTAAGCGTTGTTACAGCAATCTTTCAACTTTAAAACTTGGTAGAATCCCTGATAATTACGAAGAAATGAGAAGATTTAAGGAGTTAAGGCGTTATGAATACTAATTATGTTTTTATGCAAAAGTTTTATAAACAACAACAACAAAAAAAACAGTATAATTGTCAACCATTAAGAACTTTAAGAAAAACAAAGAAAACTATTTTTGAAAACCCAAAAAACAAAATTAATTTATTGGCATAGTTTTTCAAAAAATATTATCGGTTATAAAAAATTGAGAATGAAAAGAAAAAAAAAGAAAATTAAAAAAACAGAACTGGAAATAAAAAAAAGGTATTTCAGGCGCTGGATAATTGATTTTTGGATAAATGATTCAAATGAATTTAAGGTGATAATGAATGTCAAACAAATTAATGCCTCAAGAGCAATACGAAAAGCTTGTTGAAGAATGTTTATGTGCAATAAAAACTAATCATATTGTTTTTAAAAATTATATTCCGGCTTTTGTAGGTGTATCAAGGTCAACGCTTCATAAGTTTGGAATTTTATACGATGAAAGAATTTTAACAGCTTTAAAAGACTTAAGAATTCTTGTAAAACTAAACTCTATTCAAAAATGGGTAAAATCAGATAATGCAACGCTTAATATTGCTGCATTTAGATTAATGGCAACTCCTGAAGAACTAGAAAAATTAACACTTAATCATCAAAAAAATACTGGAGCTATTGAACATGATCACAGACATGAACATACAGTCAGTTTTTCTGATTTAATGGCAGAATGTAGAAGAATAAGACATGAAACCAGAAAACAGTAAAATAGACCCTTTTAAAATAGTTGATGATTTTCAACGTTGGGATGAATCTTTCCCTGATTTTCTTTTTGATTGTGTTTACACAATTGATGAGGCAAGTCAAAAAGTTAAAAGTATCGAACATAAAGAATACCTTGAATATTGCGCTAATTTAATACAATCTGAAAAATTACTTGTTTTTGAAAAATCAAGACGAATGTTAGCTTCCTGGATGGGAGCTGCTTATATTTTGTGGAAACCTTTATTCAGACCGTTTACTGCTTGCCATTGGCAAGGAAAAAAAAGGGAAGAATCAAATAAAGTTTTACAAAATAGAATTTTTCCAATTTATAAAAGACTTCCGGTCGGTTACCCATGGCCGGGGATAACAACAAATAATAAAGATTTACCTATAGAAAACAATTTTGAAATTATACATGACGCAGAAAAACAAGAAAAATCAAATATTTATGCGATTGCAGAGGGCGCAGACCAGTTAAGGTCAGAAACATCATCATTATTGATTATAGATGAATTTGCTTTTCAAGATAGACAGATTGAAGCTTTAGCAGCTTTCGGTCCAACAGTTCAAGGGGGAGGGCAAATAATAATAATATCAACAATAAAACCAGGCACTGGCTATGAAATGTTAGTGAAAGATGAATTTTAAATGCTAACAAGTCCTAAATATTTAAAACCTGTACAAATAAAAGAAGGTGAAGAAAAGAATTTATTAAAAGGTCTTGATGTAAGAAAAAACATTAAGAATGGCTATACGGTAGTCCGTCTACACTACACTGCTGACCCTGATAAAGACAACAGTGAATTTAAAACTGAAGCAAGAAAACTTTCCGGCACAAAAGAAAAATATGAACAAGAATATGAAATAAATTGGGATGTTGTACTTGGCGATTTAATCTGGTCGGAATTTTCAAGAAAACATAATATAGAAAAATTTAAGTTTGATCCTACCTTATCCTTAATTGAAACATGGGATCCGGGTGTTTGGACTTGTTGTTTAATTTCTCAATTAACAGAATGGGGGCAATTAAGAATATTTGATGCACGGCTTAATATTATGAGTGATGCTTCAAAAATTAAATTACCTCAATTTTTAGAGAGTTATAGAAAACATCAAAAAATAAACTATCCTGATCCCGCTTTTATTATTCCGATTGAAGATGTTGCGGCAAAACATACAGAGGCGTTAGTCGAATTTACTGCACACGATTTAATAAAAAAACATTATGGCAGAGAACCAATAAACCACAGCCTGGTTAATCGCAAAGAAGAAGTTTTACATTTAGTTTCAACAAAATTACTTGAAACTGTTATTAATCCTGAAACAAAAAAACACGAAAAAGCTATTGTAATTCACCCGCAAGCTGAAAAAGTTATTAAAACTTTTACAATTGGCTATAAATACAAAGAACAAGTAGACCCTTCTGCCCAATTGACAACAAGAATTGATGAAGTACATCCATGGGAAGATATAGCGGATTGTATTAATTATACGGTTTATTGGGCTTTTGTAAAACAGGATACTGAAGAACAAAAAGAAAAAAATAGAGTTAAATATAAAGCAGCAATAAATATTTATGAACAATATTAAAGGATAAAAATGACTGATAAACAATTTGAACATTTTACTGACCTGAAAATATTAAACACACAGCTCCCGAAACTTGATGATGAGTTAGAAAATGCTATTGTTAAGTTTATCAATAATTGTGTGGCTAATTCACAAAACTTAAGAGCCAATTGCAAAGGTCATAATATAACCGATAAATGTGAAAAAATTGACAAAGCTGACAGGTTAGAGCATGAGGATTACATTAAAAACAAGCCTGTTTATAGGTCAAAAGTTTTCTTGCCCTGGATAAACCAGGCGCATCTTTCAATTGTTGCTTATATGGCAGCAATGATTTTTACAGGTAATTTTTTCCAGTTTATAGGAAGAACTCCTGAAGATGATGAACATGCTGAAAGAATAACTAATATAATTAGTTATTTATTTGAAACTGATTATAATTTTAGAAAAGTTCTTGTACATGCGCTTTATCAATGCGCTAAGCGCGGAAACACTTGCATAAAAGGATTTTGGGAAAAAATTATCAGTTATGAATATAAATACAGAGAACAACTTCAGCAATCAATAGACCCTGTTACAGGTCAAATAACAAGTTATACCGCTTTAGAGCAAATAAAAGAAGAGATAGTTAAATATAATGATATTAGAATAGAATTTATAGATATTGATGATTTTCATTTTTATCCTTGTCACGCAGGCGCTTTTAAAAATGCGACTCATGTTCATAGAGAAGAAAAATCTTTTTCAGAATTAAATAACAGAAAAGATATTTTTGGTAAAAAATTTTATATAAACCTTGAAAAACTTAATATAGATAAAGAACAGGATGATATAGAACAAACTCCTATAGAGATTAAAACAGCTTTTATCCCTGAAATATATCATAAGGGAAAAAAATTAAATAATATTATGGTTGTTACTGCTCAAAACGAGCATATTATTAGATTTCAGCCTTATCCTTATGATTATGGGTTAAGTCCTTATATGTGGACGACTTTAAATAATATTGAAGGTTATGACTTAGGATTAGGGCTTTGTTTTAATGCAATCGGGCTTCAAAATTCAGGGAATTTATTATTTAATTTATTGATTGATGCAATGAAACAGGGTGTAAACCCGATGATGTTAATTCCTAATGAAGAATCATTGCCGAATGAATTATTCACATCACGCCCGGGCGGGATTATTCCTTACCCTACAGATTTATTAAGACAGAATGTAAAACCTGAGCCTTATTCTCTTGATTTGACTAAAATACCTTTAACTTTTGAAACTGTATTTTTGATAAAAAAAGAATTTGAAAACGAAACTATCCCCGAAATGGTTAAAGGCATAAGACCACAGAAAGATGAAACAGCAACAAGGGATATTTTGGTTCAACAGGGTGGAGAAAACAAACTTACAATCCCTGCTGATAATTATAACGAAGAGCTTTTAAAATCTTTATTGATATTTTGTTATGTGCTTTATAGACAAAGATCAGAGGTTGATCCTGACGTAAAAATTAAACTGGCAAAAATTTGTATAGACCATACTAAAAAAGTTGAACAAATCTTTCATCTTCCTGTTACTGACCCGATAACAGGAGAATTTTTAACAGATGATTTTGGTTCTCCAATAACTGAACCACAAATTCAAGAAATTGATATTGAAAAAACTGAAGAAGAAATTTTACAAGAATTTGGAAATTTACCATCTTTTGAAAAAATTGATATATCTGTAAAAGGCTATAGGTCAAATATTAAAAAGCAACAAATGATAAGGAATCTTCAGGTTTTATTTTCAGAACTTCGTAATTTTGCTTCAGATGAATTGAAATTAAAAATTGATGATGAACAAATTTTACAAAATTTATTTTCTTATCTTGATTTTGACACAGACAACTTGCTTCTTTCTGATGATGAAGCAATGCAGAAACAAATTAAACAAATTGAAAATGTTATTTCTCTGGAAGTATTCAAACAAATGAAAATGCAGGAATCCGGATTAATACCGCAAATACCGCAAGACATACAAGGAGCTGTAAATGAATAAATTATTAGAAAAAATTACAAAAAAAATACAAGAAGAAACTTGGAAAGAATTTAAACCGGAATATGATAAAAAATTAAATGAAATAAAAGGCAACGAAACAGGGGCAGAGCTAAACTCTGAACAATCAAAAGAAATAAACAATCTTTATAAACGAAAATATAAAGAAAAATTTAATAAAATATATGCTGTAAAAATAGAGAAAATAAAAGAATTTATAAAAACTGATTCCTGGATGTTACTTCAGGAATTATTTTTATTAATAGAGTCTGAAAATTTTGAAAAAGCTTCTTTTACTGAAAAAAAAGCTTTTCAGGGTTTTCAAAAAGAACTTGTTGAAAATATTTTAAAAGCTCCTCAAGAGCTTGTAGATGTATATGAAAAATTACAAAAGGAGTAATGATTAATGAGTATTCAAACAAATGAAAATGTAAATGTAAATGAGAATGCAACACAAGCAAATCCTACACAGGAAAAACAAGAAATAAACCAAAACGTTGATAATGCGCAACAGCAACAACAGCAACCTTCTGACATTATGCAAATGATGAAAGAAGCTGATTCTGAAAAAACCGGACAAAAGGAACAGGAACAGGAACAGGGACAGGGACAGGAACAACAAAAGGAACAAATTAATCAAACACAAGAACAGCAACAAAAACAAATAACACCGGAAGAAGCTGAAAAAATAATTGCAACAGACCCGAGTTTAAGACAAGTAAAAATGCTTGAAAATTCTGGAATGTCAAGAGAGGAAGCCTTACGGCAAGTTTACGAAGCTAATGAAAAACAACAAAGCTTTGAAAACCCTCAAGAAGATTTTTCAGCATTAGAAAATGGCAATAATGTTTATTTAACTTTATCAGAGCAAGATAAATCGGAACTTAGAAGAATAGCGCAAAACCCAACAGACCAGGATGTTGCTAATTGGGCAAATAAAAAAAATATTACTTTACCTCAAATTCCTGAATTTGCAGATGAAGCAACACAGGTTTGGGCTGCATCTAATCATAATTTACAAATACAAAATATAAAAAATCAAATACAGCAAGATGCTATACATCATTGCAATAATTTGAATGTTATTGAAAATTTATCCCAAAAACAACAAGAATATAATCAAAATTTACATAATTCTTTAGTTGGTAAAGTTGTTCAGGATTTTCCTGAAATGAATACAAATAGTATTGGCGGACAATTGTTGTATAAACATTATCAACAGGCATTTGCAATGAAACGTCAAATGTTAAGCCCGCATCTTCAAAACAATTCTAAAATACTAAACTCTATAAACACAGAAACAATTAATGAAATGAAGGCTATAAAGCCACAATTAATAAAAGCTTTTGGAATAATTCCTCAACAATCTCAAAATAATCAAGCAAATCAAATGCAAATGAACAACATGAATGCTGTTAATGGTTCTTATCCTACAAACGCTGGTAATGCTCAAACAATAACCGTCCGTCCAGGCAATGAAGATGATATTATGAATCTTATGAATATTGTGGACAAGGCGGAAAAGAAAACGTAATTAAAAAAATTAATAGTAATTCAAAAAGGAGATAAAAAATGGCTGGAATTCAATACAGTTACACCCCTGCTTCTGGTATTTTAAAACCCAGCAGGGCGGATATAGTTCACCAAATTGCTTACATGGATGCGCCTTTCTTGGCGATGTTCATGAACCCAAGCCCAAAAGGCACTAAAAGGGATAAAGCAGTAAAATTTACAAAACATTACTGGAACGAAATGCCCCTTAAAAATGCAAGGGATAAAGTTCATACTGCATTAGCAGCATCGGCAACAACTTTATACACTTCTGAAGAGCATACTCATTATATAGCCAACAAAAGCTATATAACAGTTGATGATGAAGTTATGAAAGTAACAGCAGTTGGAGCTTATTCTTCAGGAAAAAGAGCATTAACTGTAACAAGAGCGCAATTAAGCACTTCTGATGTTGCTCATAAAGCTGGAGCTAATATTTTAATAGCAAACCATTGGTCTGAAGGTGACACCAGTAATACGGATTATCTTACAAATGCCGGTACAGAAGATTATAACTATACTGAAATCTTTAGAGAGGATTTCAAAATTACCGGTACAGCCAAAGCCGTTGAAACCTATACAGAAGAAACGGAAATCAAAAAACAAATATTATGGGCTTTACCTCAACTTATCCAACAACTTGAAACTGCGCTTGCAAGACCTTCTTCAAGAAGTGACGATGGAGCAGGTTCAAGATGGATGGGCGGATTCCCTTCTTTTGTAACTAGTTCTATGACAAAAGATGCAACAGGACAGGCTTTTAATCTTAATACATTTGATGAAGATATAGAAGAGCTTATTGATACAGGCGCAAACCGTTCAGACTTGGTAATGGCTTGCGGCGGTGGTGTTAGGCGCAAACTAAATGAAATGAAAGCTTCAGTTGTTAGGGAAACAATGAAGATAAGACAATTTAATTATAACTTAGATTCAATTGTAACTGCTCATAACAGAACTGTTAAAATAGCGCCTCCGTCTTCAAGGGTAATTAAACCAAATGAATATTATATTTTCCCTATGAAATCTGTACAAATTAAGTTTTTAAGAGCTTATGAAGAGAAAAAACTTGGTTGTAACGGTGATGCTGATGAACATATGTTAGTTATGGAGCCAACAGCAGAATTTCATAATTGGCAACAAGGCGGAGCGTTAAGACGCAAAAACGTATATTAAAATCCTTTTTCTCGCTCTTTTATAAAAGAAGGGGGTAAAATAAAAAAAACCCTTTCTTTTATTTTTTTGTTAATGTGAAAAAAAATTGTTAATGTGAAAAAAATTTTAGAAAATAATTAAAAAAGGAGAAAAATAAAGTGATAAATCCATATGAAACAGAAAGATTAA
>JAYEKT010000043.1:0-3382 GCA_034716735.1 Patescibacteria group bacterium | reverse complement strand
TTGTAGCTCCTTCAATTGATAGTTGTCGATTAAAAAGCCATGGAATATTTTTCTTTCCCGACACCTCATTTATCATATTCAACACTAATGGTAAATTTCTTTTCTTTTTTAATTTAACTTTTATTTCAGAAGTCCTTGTCTCTATGAATTTAATTTGAGACTTGTTTCAAAAATCATCCGTAATTCAGTTCCCGGATATATCGTCTCCGTTTCGTTAAGTGTTTTTATTAAAGACTCCATTATTTTGTTAGAACATGGTGTGCTTAATCCGTGCAACTTTACTCTTAATGCTTTATTCTCTGCATCTACTTTTATATCCGCTTCATTTGTAAATATCTCGCGCGCCAATGCTCGCGCATCATTTAATCTCGCCATGTTTTTTCGTAATTCTGATACGATTCCACATTCGGCTCGATAACTTATCATTTTTATTACATCTGTAAATCTTTTGCAAGTTAAGCGAGGTTGGGTTATCTTCTCAATCCCGGTTAATTCGGATATTTTTATATAGTGATCAATTTGCTTTTTTGCCTCGCTTAACCCGGCTTTTTCTGCTTCTAATTCTATTATTTCGTTATACAACTTGTTGCTTTTTTCTTCATATTCTTTTATCGCTTTATCATTAATTCTCCCTTTTTCTCTATCTTTTTTATTTTTTATTTCTGTTTTCGCTAATTCTCTTTCTTTCTTAACTATCATCCCGGCCTTTTGTCTTATCTCTGTTTCCTTTGCTTTCCAAAGTGGATTTATTGTCAATTCGGTCGCATCTGGATCCTCGGCGCCAAACTCGCAAAGCCTGTCTAAACCGAAGTGTTCCTTCATATACTTAAAGAAGTTCTCCTGACCCCAACGGTTAAACATATGGACTGCGAGTTTCCCTGTCGGCGTTACTAAATCGGTTGTTATTATTGCTGTTTGATGGCCGTCTTTACAAAGTTTTCGTATTTCTCTTCCTTTAATTCCGTTTATCGAAATTTTCCGTTCCGCAATTTGCATTTTTACTTCTTCGCCGCCAATAATAGATTTTTCAGTTATTGTTTTAAATTTGCTTTCAGGCCAATCATTTCCCTGATATTTTTTATATGTTATACAAGCAATTTGATGCTCTTTCATCAGAGTTTCAAAAAAATCGTAACTGTATCCTTCACGATCAAAAATCAATGTGCAACGATATAAATTTGAATCTTTTTCAAATTCTTTTTTAGAAGGCTGTTCAGGCAAAAGTTCAAGAATATCAGGAATTATTTCCTTTTGAATCGCCTGGATTATTCCTTGTGTCGCTGTATGCCTAAACACCATAATAGGCTGGCCAAGGCTGTCATTTACCCAATAATCTACCATGCTGCGCAAGCAAAGTTTTTTTCCCGAAACATATTTTTTAGAAGGCCTGGCAATCTTGCCGTAATATGTCCTTACGTGTCCGTCAATATAAAAAATCCCGATATAATCTTTTTGTTCTTCTAACCAAAATTTTGCCAGCTCTTTTTCCCACTTTTTTATGTCCGCGAAATAAGCAAGTTTTCTTACTTTATCTCTTACCACCTGAGCCGATGGCGCCTTGTCTAAACCAAGAACTTTCCCGAGTTCCCCAACTGGCACATAACGAAGTTGTTCAATACTTTTTATTCTTGCCAATGCCATGTAAGCAAGAACTAATAATATCTGAACATTTGTATAAAAATATTCAGATGTTTCAAAATATTTTCTTCTAAAACGCAATAAACCGTTGCTTAATAAAGCAGGCAGCCCAAACAAAACTCCGCCGAATTTTATGTCGTTATTATCTTCAAATAATGTTGTTGCTCCATTTAATTGACCAAGAGCCGCCATCATTCTTTCGCCGGTTCGATGACAGGCTGTTCCCATTCCTGTCGCTGCGGCAGCATCTTCGGCGGTACGCTCACTTTTAGATTTTATATTTTTTTTTTTAGTTTCAATAATGCGGCCTGCGTAAATTGCTTTTACTAAAGTGTCCCGCAAAACACCAATTTTTTTAGCAACATCAGTTCTTGTTTTTCCTTCGTCAAAAAGTTTTTGCGCGTGCTGTAATTTTTCGTCATCCAAAACATGGCCGCATCTTTTTCTTTTCTTTCCTTTTTTTCCGGCAAATCCCTCGATGCCTTCTTCGCGATATACTTTTGCCCACCGTTTTACGCTTATTTTACTAACACCAAAGGTTCTGATAATATCTACTTGTTTACATTTACCAGCAGCTATAAAGGCGCTTGTGATATACCTGAACTCCATTTTTTCGTCAATGTAATGAGAAAAAATAGGTTCACAACCAACAAAATAATAAATTTTATTTTCTTTTTTTTGATAACAAACAAGGTTGTTAATAATGGTAGTATCCGGCAAAAAAACAGGTAAAAGTTCTTGGTTCATTTTAGGATAAAGGGTTCTTTTTTAAATTCCTATTTTATTTTAGCAAAATCACTTGATTTTGTCCTCTATCCCTTTATTATACAATATTTTAATGATTTTCTCTATTCTTCGAGTCGAGGACTTCTGTATTTATAATGAAACGCAAGTTTTTCATAATGTAAGAATAAGAATTAAAGGAAATATTACCCGATATGGAGGGCTGCCGGGACATAAATTTCTCTTCCCGGCAGATAACCTTTTTCGAGGTGTGCATACAATGGTTATGAGCGATCCGAACGGCAGACTTTTGGGAACTTCGCTTGGAATTGGACATAGCCAGGAAGAAATTCTTCTTAAACATATTGCAAACCGGGCTGGTGGAATTTATTCTCAATATGATGACTTGATGCATATTGTTATTCGCATGCCGGGCGGTATTCAAACCTGGAAATCTTTGATGATGATGGGGAGATTTTCTTCAGATTATTTCGACTCGTATTTTAATGATGGTGGCGAGCAACCTATGTATAAATTTGAATATGTTTATGCGTTAAACAAAGTTGCTGACAGTAACGATCCCGAAAGCATAAAAATCAAGCCGGAATGGCCTTTTGTTTCAGGCATTGGAGATATTTCTGATTTCGGAAATGATAAAGAAGTTTATCGCTGGTTCTATCTTATTAAAAATGGAAGAACTGAAGATAATTATTCTTCGATTATTGATTTATGTAAAACTTTTTCTATGTCAGGCGCGGAAATTGATAATGCTGCACCGAAAGTTATTGATGAAGATCAATGGATGCGGAACTTTGCCTTTCTTTCTCTTGGTTGCGTTTTTGATACTTATAACTTTGGTTCTTCTCATAATAATATTTTTTATAAACGTCCAACGGATGGGAAACTACTTGTTTTACCTATTGATATGGATTGGGCGTTTGAACCGGATTCAACTTATAGAGGCGTTGATGCTCCACTTTGGGGGGCAACTGCTAATTACGGCTACAACAAATATAACCTT
>JAYEKT010000042.1:0-3516 GCA_034716735.1 Patescibacteria group bacterium | reverse complement strand
GCAATAATTGGCACTGGGCCTGCTGGTATGTTTGCCGCAATGGAGCTTATAGAAAAGCATCCAGCGCTTAAAATTGTCATGATAGAACGCGGGCCAATTAGGGACGCTGATGACAGAAGTAATCTAACCTGCGGTTGGGGTGGGTCAGGCGCTTTTTCAGATGGTAAATTAAACTGGACATCTATTACAGGCGGACATCTTTTGTCCGAGGTTTTGGGTGAGGAAAAATTTAATGAATTAGTTAAATATGTTGATGGTCGTTATTTAGAATTTGGTGGCGAATCAAATCTTATAGAAGCGCGAGGGCAGGAGGTTGAAGATTTAAAAAGTAGAGCTTTTTCAGGCGGGCTTGATTTAGTGCCGTTTCCAATCCGCCATCTTGGAACAGACAGATGTTATAGGATAGTGGAAAATATCAGAAGATATTTGCAGGAAAAAGGGATTACTTTTATTTTTTCAAATGGTGTTGAAGAGATTAATAAAATAGGAGACAACTTTATTTTAACTTTAGAAAATAATGAAAGAGTAGATGCCAAAAGAGTTATTGCTGCTGTAGGCAGACCAGGCGCTGATTGGCTTGTCAAAGAGGCAAAACGATTAGGTCTTAAATTTCAAAACAGTGGCGTTGATGTTGGTTTTCGTATTGAGGTTCGCGCTAAAACTCTGGAACATATTACCAAGCATCTTTATGAAGCAAAGATTTTTTATGAAAGTCCAACATTCCGCGATAGAGTTAGAACTTTTTGTATGTGTCCGTATGGTTTTGTTGGCAAGGAAAATTATAGGGGACTTACAACAGTGAACGGACATAGTTATGCTGATAACAAATCAGAAAATACTAACTTTGCGGTTCTTGTGACACAATTTTTTACAGATCCTTTTGATAACCCAATTAGCTATGGTAAATATGTTGCTGAAGCAGCCAATCGTCTTTCAGGCGGTGGTGTTTTGATTCAACGTCTTGGTGATTTAAAAGACGGTCGTAGATCAACACAAAATAAAATTGACAGAGGTTTTATTAATCCAACTTTAAAAGAGGCAGTGCCTGGTGATTTATCTCTTTCAATGTATCATCGGCAAACAGTTGATATTTTAGAAATGCTTGAGGCGTTAGAATCAGTCGCTCCAGGGATTGCAAGCGACCACACATTGCTTTATGGTAATGAGGTGAAGTTTTATTCAGTAAAAATCGAAACAGGTTCTGGATTTGAAACATCTATACCCGGACTTTATGTTGCAGGAGATGGTAGTGGTTATACGCGAGGACTTTTACAAGCATCTATGCAAGGTGTTGTTGTAGCAAAGTATCTTGTGGACAGCGTATAAAAATAGTGTCATTAGGTTGACAATCTACTTCATATTTATGAATCATGTTTTGTACGTTGTGGATAAGTGTTGATTTTACCAGAGATTTTATATCTGATAAGATGTAGTTATAAGAGGAAGGAGGAATCCGACTTCTTTTTTAATTCCAAAAATTATGTTAGACGGTCTAAGATTAAAAGTTTTCAACGATAGATATGCATTAAAAGATGGTAATGGAAAACAATTAGAATCCACTCCAGAAGAGATGTGGAGACGTGTTGCAGTTGCCGTAGCTAGTGTTGAAAAAACACCTAAGCTTCAAGAAGAGTATGAAGAAAAGTTTTATAAAGCATTAGAGGATTTTAAATTTGTTCCAGCAGGCAGAATTCTTTCAGGCGCTGGTAGTGGAGCGTCTGTTACTTTTTATAATTGTTTTGTAATTCCATCTCCAGAAGATAGCCGTGGCGGTATTATGGACAGCGTAAGAACAATGACTGAAATTATGTCCCGAGGCGGGGGGGTTGGTATTAATATCTCATCTTTGCGTCCGCGCGGTAGTTATGTAAAAGGAGTAAATGGTATTGCGTCTGGCTCTGTTTCTTTTGGCGGTCTTTATTCTTTTGCAACAGGATTGATAACACAGGGTGGCTCGCGTCGGGGAGCGCTTATGTTGGTGCTTAATATTGAACATCCTGATATAGAAGAATTTATTACAACAAAACAAGAGAGTGGCGTGCTTACTAATGCCAATCTCTCAGTTGGTATTAGCGATAAGTTTATGGAGGCAGTAGAAAAAGACGACGACTGGGATTTAATATGGGATGGTGAAGTAAAAAAAACAGTTAAAGCGCAATATCTTTGGGATTTAATTTGCGAATCAGCATGGATGTCTGGAGAACCAGGCATTGTATTCTTGGATCGCTATAACAAACAATCAAATAGCTGGTATTTTGATAAAATTATTTCCACAAATCCTTGTGGAGAGCAAGGATTGCCAGCGTGGGGGGTGTGTAATTTGGGGTCAATAAATCTTTCATTATTTATAGATAACGGAGAAATTAACTATAAAAAATTAAGGACGGTGATTAAAATAGCGGTAAGATTTTTAGATAATATAATAGGTGTTACAGATTATTATTTTGCGGAAAATCGTGAAGTTCAGGAAAAAAGTCGTCGTGTTGGGCTTGGGACAATGGGATTGGCTGATATGCTCATTAAGTTAAAACTTCGCTATGGAACTATAGAGGCAATAGAATTGTGCGAGAAATTATATGGATTCATTCGTGATGAAACCTATTCAACATCTATTGATTTAGCTAAAGAAAAAGGAGTTTTTCCTTTATTTGACGCGGAAAAATATCTGAAAGGATATTTTATAAATCAGCTTTCGGCATCTTTGCAAGATAAAATCAAAAAAGATGGTGTAAGAAACACAACACTCTTAACACAGGCGCCGACTGGCACAACAAGTATTTTAGCCGGCACAAGCTCTGGCATAGAGCCAATTTATGATTTTGTTTTTACAAGAAAAGATAGATTGGGTGAGCATGAGGTTTATCATCCTCTATATAAAGAATATATAGATAATAATTCTGAGTCAGAATTACCATCTTGTTTTGTAACCGCAAAAGAACTTACACCAATGGAGCATATAAAAATGCAAGCTGTTATACAAAAATTTGTTGACCAAAGTATTAGTAAAACCGTGAATGCGCCAAAAACTCATACGGTTCAGGATGTAAAGAATCTTTATGAAGAATCCTATAAAATTGGATGCAAAGGCGTTGCTTATTTTCGCGAGGGTTCGCGCGATGAGGCAGTGCTTACTTCTAAACAAAAAGATAGTGGTGGTAAAATTGGTGTTACAGAAAAACCGCCTCAGGGGCTTGCGCCACGCGAAAGACCCAAAGAAGTAAGAGGACGAACATATAAAATTGAAACAGGATATGGGAATTTATACGTGACTATTAACGACGATGAAAATAAAGAACCATTTGAAATTTTTGCAACGATTGGAAAAGCAGGAGGGTTTTTCGCGGCAAAGTCAGAGGCAATCTGCAGGATGGTTTCTTTGTCTCTTCGTTCAGGTATTGGGGCAAACGATGTAATCACACAACTTAAAGGAATCAGAGGACCAATGCCTTCATGGGGTGAAAAGGGAATGATTTTATCAATTCCAGATGCAATTGCGCAAATTCTTGAAGATCATAT
>JAYEKT010000041.1:1315-3547 GCA_034716735.1 Patescibacteria group bacterium | reverse complement strand
CTTTTTAATTTGTTCTTGTGTAAACATATTTTTAATTCTTAAGTTAGTTTATTAAATTATATCTTTAAATTAGATATTTAAAAAGTAGACACTTTTGGTGTCTACTTTTGGGGTCCCAGTTCAGTTTCAGGGGTTTTGTCTTATAGATTCATTGGCTTTGTGTAAATTCTTCTTGCAATAGCAGTGTGATGTCAATATCTGAACAGGCGGATATATCCGCCTGTTGGATTATGCTGAAGAATCTTCACGGCCGTGAAGATTCTTCAGCATTCCTGGATTGCAGTGTGGTTCCACAGCCCTGTGGGGACTATGGAACCATCGGATGTGAGATTCTTCGTCGCCTGCGGGCTCCTCTGAATGACAGTGAGATCTCGTCTGTGGGTTCCTCTGGATGACATTAGGAATCAAGTATTCGTCATCCAGAACGGAGTGAAGGATCTCGCGGGAGTCGCAACGACCCGCGACGCGTGGGTCACTGCGGTTCCCACGAGATTCTTCGTCGCCTGCGGGCTCCTCTGAATGACACTACTCAAGATGAACATTTTTCTCAAATTCTTCTAATTTTTCTTTCAACAATGGCGCTGAAGTGAGGTCAGGGTCATTTTTTATCAATTCCTCTGCTGTGTCGCGCGCTTGTTTCATAATTTCCGCGTCAGTGATGTTTGCGATTTGAAAATCTACCTTGCCAGATTGACGTGAGCCAAAAATATCGCCTTGCCCGCGAAACTCTAAATCCTTTTCTGCCAACAAAAAACCATTGTTGCATTGTTCAAAAACACGAAGACGGTTAGTAGAAATTTCATTGAAATTTTCTTGAACAACAAAACAATATGATTGAAATTTATCTCTACCGATTCTTCCGCGGAATTGATGAAGTTGCGCCAAACCAAATCTTTCTGCGCCTTCTATGAACATTATGCTTGCATTAGGCACATCAACACCAACCTCAACAACTGAAGTTGAAACAAGAATCTTAATCTTGTTTGCTAAAAAGTCAGCCATTACTTTTTCTTTTTCTGCTGGTTTTAGTTTGCCATGCATTAAACCAATTTCTAAATCTTTAAAAATATCTTCATCTAATTTTTTATATTCTTCTGTAACAGATTTTACGCCCAATTTATCTGATGGGTCAATTAACGGACAAATTACAAACGCCTGTCTTCCTTTGTTGATTTCATCACGGATAAATTTGTATGCGTCTGCGCGTTTATCTGGACGCGCAATTTTTGTAATAATCGGCAAACGTTCTTTTGGAAGTTCATTGATAATTGAAATATCCAAGTCGCCATAGGCAGAAAGCGCCAAAGTCCGAGGAATTGGTGTTGCTGTCATTGATAATAGGTGTGGCACACCGTCTTTTAGATTTGAATGTTTTTTTAATTCTGCGCGCTGTTTTACACCAAATCTATGCTGTTCATCAACAACTGCCAACGCTAATTTTTTAAATTTAATATTTTTTTGAATTAAAGCATGTGTACCAACAACAACATCTGCCCCATCAATATCATTTTCCTTAAAACTATGTGTTAGCAAGGCAATTTTTATTTCAGAATCTTTGAATAACTTGGTTAATGATTCAAAGTGCTGGCAAGCAAGAATTTCGGTTGGCGCCATAAGCGCGGACTGAAACCCTGATAAAAAAACATTAAGCATTGCGATTGCGGCAACAACTGTTTTTCCGCTCCCAACATCTCCGTCTAACAAACGGTTCATTGGACCTGAACTTCCTAAATCTTTTAAGATTTCCCATGCAGATGTTCTTTGCCCGTCTGTTAATTTAAATGGAAGAGAATTTACAAAATCACGTGTTTCTTTTTCATGAAATTTGATTTCTGATGCCGAACTTTTTTTAAGTTCGCTACGAGTTAAAGCATTACGTAGCGCCAAAATAAAAAGTTCGTCAAATTTTAATCGTCTTCGCGCAGCATTCACTTCTTTAAAAGAAGTGGGAAAATGTGTTTCTTTAAGAGATTCTGGGAGATTGTAAAGATTTAATTTCTTTTTTATTTCCTCTGGCAAAATATCTTGTATATTTTCTGATAAACGAAGAACTGATTTGATTAAAAATCTAATCTGTTTTTGAGACAACCTATCGGTTAAAGAATATATTGGAACAATTCTCGCTGTGTGGGTTGGCTCTCTTTCTGTGACCTTTTCATATACTGGACTCATCATCTGCATTCCAAAATAATCAGAATCTACTTTTCCAGAAAGATAAACATAATCCCCGCT
>JAYEKT010000041.1:0-1215 GCA_034716735.1 Patescibacteria group bacterium | reverse complement strand
TACACAACCCTTAAAATAATTCCACACTCATATTGCTGCAAAATCAATCTTCTGCGCTGAACATTAGGGTATTCTTTTTTTGCCGCTTTTTCAATTTCAGCTAAGGTTAACAGATATTCAGTCAATTTTTCATTATACCAAGCATAACATTGTCTCTCACTATTACTAAGCGCTGATTTATATCTCTTGCTCATCTTCTTGCTATTTGTGTCTATCTTCATAGCAATACCGCAAGCGTCTTTCCACATTACCAACAAACTATGATTAACGCCAGGAAATTCTTTTTTTGCTGCCTGCTGGGCTTCAGCCACTGTAATAGGCCATTTTTTAACAATGTCATTAAACCAAACAACCCATTTTGATTTTTCGCTTTGCGATATAACTTCGTATCTCTTCTCTACTTTCACACTACACCTCCTTGTCCGTTAAATTTTTAATTTTAAAGAACCATTTTCTGGTTCTTTAAAATTAACATGATTTTTAGTTTCTGTCAACCCTTATATTTTTAAAACCCTTCCAACATACTCTGTAAGCGGTTCGTCTTCTCGTTCTAATTCTTCCATTAGATATTTATTCAAAATTTCTCTTATCCTATTTGGATTTTGTTTTTCTAAAGAAACGGTGATGCGAGGCCTTACTCCCTTAAGCTCTAAGTAAAGATTTTTAAGTTCTGGGGGTTCATAAAGAATCCAAAAATTTTCAAATTCACTCCATTTATAAATTCGCTCACCAAGCAATATCCCACTTTCTGTAATTCCACACTTTATTTTCCGCGGAGAGCGTAAATCATGAAGCAAGATGATTATAGCAAACATTAAAACAATCACAGCAAATAAAAAATTCGCTGTAAAAATTGCATAAACAAGCATGGACATACCTGCAATAACCGCAATAACATACCATAAAATTGACTTTTTGTATTTATCAAAATCCTGCATCTCCCAAGAAGCTAAAATTTTACCATGTTGTTTTTCCATATGTTTATTATACAATAATATTGACAATCAAGCAAAATTAGTGTAATATAAAGGGTAAATGGAGAGTTGGCTGAGTGGTCAAAAGCAACGGTTTGCTAAACCGTGTCCCTTCGGGGACCCAGAGGTTCGAATCCTCTACTCTCCGCCATTTGGAGGGGTGCCAGAGCGGACGAATGGGACAGTCTTGAAAACTGTTGAGCCCTCACGGGTTCCGTGGGTTCGAATCCCACCCCCTCCG
>JAYEKT010000040.1:8942-14376 GCA_034716735.1 Patescibacteria group bacterium | reverse complement strand
GGTGTTGGGTGTCTGCGCCGTTTCAGACATCAGAGTTCTTTCAAGAGGAGATGGTGTATGTCATCCCGCAAGAAGATATAATTTTTAGAGGATTATGTGATAGACAGGAAAAAAATTTTGAATTTGAATCATGTTCCCAGAAACTCTTGAACGAAGATAGTATCTTCCCCCGACAACCTATCAGGGTTTTTT
The DNA here is from genome assembly GCA_034716735.1 of Patescibacteria group bacterium. Taxonomy (GTDB): domain Bacteria; phylum Patescibacteriota; class Patescibacteriia; order DYHP01; family DYHP01; genus JAYEKT01. Next base: position 14,184 of record JAYEKT010000040.1, on the reverse strand, counting down.
TATTGCGATAAAACAGATGATTTGGTAAGATTAAGATATATGAGAGTTTTGATAACATCTCTAATTTTAACTTATCTTGTAGTTGGGTTATTCCCCTCTCCTATTCATGCTTTTAATCCTGATTTTATTCTTTCTAATGAAGAACTTGGGGATTATAATTCAATGTCGCTTTATGACATTCAAATTTTTTTACAAAGAAAAAATTCCCGCCTTGCTTATTATCTTGCAGATGATATTGATGGCGGTATGCGAACAGGCGCAGAAGTTATTTATCGCGCGGCGCGCGCTCATCGAATAAATCCAAGAGTTTTATTAGTAACATTACAAAAAGAGCAAAGTTTGGTAGAAAATCCAAATCCATCACAATACAATCTTGATTGGGCAACTGGTTATGCGAGATGTGATGATTATGATTTATGCGGTCCAGATATGGTTCCAGAACACAAAGGTTACGCGAAACAAGTTGATGACGCAGCCGGATGGTATCGTTGGTATTTAGACGGCAAAGGCGCTTGGCTCAAAAATCCAGGAACAACTTATAACATTGACGGCCACAGTATCACACCCGCAAATCTTGCTACCGCGGCTCTATACGCATACACCCCTCATTACCACGGCAATTATAATTTTTGGACAATTTTCAATAGATGGTTTGGACAAACATATCCTGAAGGTTCTTTATTAAAATTAGCAAACGACAACACTGCTTGGTATCTTAAAGATAATAAGATAAGACCAATAACAAGTATGGCTGTTCTTTTTTCGCGTTTTAATCCTAATAATGTGAATATACTTACGGTTAAGCCAGATATTTTAGATGGTTTTGAACAAGGTAAAGAAATAAAATTCGAAAACTACTCTTTGCTTCGCTCCCCTCAAGGTAATATATTTTTAACTATTGATGATGAACGTCGCGGTTTTACATCTTGGGATGCGTTTGTAAAAATGGGTTTTAAATCAAGAGATATTATTGATACAGTATGGGGAGACATCAATAATTATAAAGAAGGCGAACCAATAACCACGGATAGCATTTTTCCAATTGGAAAACTTTTACAAAACAATCAAACTGGTGGTGTTTATTTTGTAGAAAACGGTATTAAAAAACCTATCTTGTCGCGCGAATTATTACACCACAGTTTTCCAGATTACAAAATCCATTCTACAAATCCAGAAGAATTTGAACAATATACAACAGGCGAGCCAGTAAAATTTGAAGACGGAACGCTTGTGAAAAATTATGATAATCCTCGGGTCTATGTAATTTCAGATGGATACAAAAGACCAATTGATTCTGAAAAGGCCTTTACGGAAATGGGATGGAAATGGGAAAATATTATAAAAACAAATACAAAAACAATAAGTATCCACATAACTGGAGATACAATTTTTGAAACTGAAACATCAAAAATAGAATTAGCAAATTATTAAATAAATAATATAAAATTTATGTTAGTATTTTCAGCCATTGTTCCTCATCCACCAATTTTATTGCCCAAGGTGGGGAAAGAAAATTTAAAAAAGCTTGCAAAAACACAAGCTGCAATGGAGGAACTTAAAAAAAGATTAGAGGCCGCCGCTCCTGAAACTATTATAATTATTTCGCCTCATGGCAAGGTTCTCCCTGACGCTTTTGCTTTAAATCTTGAACCAACCTATAATGCTGACTTTGAAGAGTTCGGAAACTTTGAAACAAAAAAAACTTATCAAGGCGACTTGCGTCTTGCCCAAGAACTTCAGGAATCCTTAAAATATGTACAAAAATTTCCTGTCGCGCTAACCAGTGAACCAAAACTTGACCACGGTATTTCAATCCCTCTTGAAATACTTACTAATGAAATGAAAGAATTTCGCATAATTCCAGTATATCCATCTTCTGGTTTGGATTCAAAAATGCATTTTGCTTTTGGGGGAAATCTAAAAGATGTAATAGTAAATCATGGGAAAAAAATTGCCGTTATTGCCTCAGGTGATTTATCGCATAGATTAACACAAAACGCGCCAGCGGGTTTTTCTCCAAAAGGTAAAGAATTTGATGATAAACTTATTGAACTTATATCAAATAAAAATGCTGCGGGCGTCGTGAGTTTAAGTGGAGAATTGGTTGATGAAGCAAAAGAATGTGGCTTGAATTCAATTTTGATTCTTTTGGGATTAATGGAAAAAATAAATTTTACACCAGAAATCCTTTCTTATGAAGGACCTCTTGGTGTTGGATATTTAGTTGCTAACTTTAAGTTTTGATGAAAAATCTCTACGTTGAAATAATTCCAGCTCTACGTTTGCCCAAACAATTTATTAGTTTTGATTATATCCTGCCCGACGAATTTAAAAACAATATTCGCGCGGGCAGTATTGTTTTTGTCCCCTTTTCTAAAAAAACAACGGCTGGAATTGTTTTAAAAATAAAAGAAAATACAAAAATTAAAAACATAAAACCCATTAAAGATATTATTAATAATTTTGTCTTGCCTGAAGATATTATAAAAATTATCTTTTGGATGAAAGATAATCTTGATATTTCTCTGCCATTAGCGGCTAAAACTGTTTTACCTGATATACCAAAAAAACTATGATTTTTAAATGGAATAATATAGATAAAAAAAATGAGATGATTCTGAATCTCATAAAAGATACTATTAAAAAAAATAAAAGTGTTTTGGTTTTGGAACCACGATTGCAAAATGTTAATTACATGCAGAAAATTTTGGACACCCACAAGGGGTGTCCCTACATATACCACAGCAAATTAAAAAAAACAGAAAAATGGGATGTTTGGAAAAACGCAATAGAAGGAAAAATAAAAATCATAATTGCCACAAGACATGGTGTATTTCTACCACTCAAAAATTTAGGATTAATTATTTTTGATGATGAGGAAGATGATGATTTTACATCAATTAATCAAAAACCATATTATGACGCGCGGACTATTGCTGAATTGAGAAATGTAGAAGTTGTATCTTTTAGCCAATCGCCCCGTGTTGGAACTATTTTTCAAGAATTAGATGAAAATAAAATCAAACCAGAAATTACAATTGTTGATTTAAAAACAGGTGACTATTCTCCCATAAGCTATACTCTTAAAAAAGCAATACGAAACACTTTACAAAAAGGAAAAAAAGTGGTATTATTTCTTAATCGCAAAGGCGAAACTGGAATTGAAAAATTAGAAAAAGAACTAAGAAAAAATTCTCCTGCCGAAAGGATAATAAGAGTAGACAAAGATTCCAATACTAATTTTGAAGATATTAAAAAATCAAACATCATCATCGGCACTGAATACCTCTATAAAAATTATCTTTATCCAAAAAACCAGATAAAAGGCATTGATTTAATTGTATTACCGAAAGCTGACACCCTTTTTAATCATCCTGATTTTAGAACAGACGAGAGAGCATTTGCGTGGATTGTTAAATTTTCAAATTTGGCAGAACAAGAATCTGCTAAATTCATTGTTCAAACATACTCTCCTGAAAATCAAGTTCTTAGATTGGCCTGCCAAAATAGTTTGGATTTTTATAAAAGAGAATATGAAATAAGAAAAAAATTTGGCTATGTTAGAAATAATCACACATCCTAACAATATACTTAGACAAAAAGCTCGGAAACTTGAACGGAGCGAGATTAAAAGCGCAAAAATACAAAAATTGATTAATGAAATGATTGAAACAATGAATAAAAAACAGGGGCTTGGCTTAGCTGCGCCTCAAATAAATCAATCACTTCAAATTATTATCGTTCAAAAAAACAACGAGACAGTGGTTTTTATAAATCCCAAAATTCTTAAAAAATCATGGAGAAAAGATGTCTTAGAAGAAGGGTGCCTTTCAGTCCCTGAAGTTTATTGCGAAGTAAAAAGAGCTAAAAAAATAAAAATACAAGCATTGGATAGAAATGGTGAGGTAACTAAATTTAATGCTAAGGGACTCTTTGCTCGCATCATCCAACACGAAATTGAGCATCTTGATGGAATTTTAATTATAGATAAACAAGGAAAATGCGAAAAACCGCCAAAACTTTAATTTTTTTCGGCACTCCTGAATTTGCAACGCCATCATTAAAAGCTTTGCAAAAAAAATTTAAGGTTTTTCAGCCGAAAAATATAACAGAAATACCCGCAAATACAGATATTGCGGTTGTTGCTGCTTATGGACATATTATCCCGAAAAAAATTTTGGAAATTCCAAAATTTGGATTTTTAAATATCCATCCATCTTTATTGCCAAAATACCGCGGACCTTCTCCTATCCAAAACGCAATTCTAAACGGTGATAAAGAAACAGGTGTTTCAATAATGCTTTTAGACAAAAAGATGGATAGTGGTCCAATCCTTGCGCAAAAAAAAGTAAAGATAAACGAAAATGAAACTTATGAAACTCTACGCAACCGTTTGGCTGAAATCGGAGCAAAATTATTAATAAAGACACTGTTAGATTATGTCTCTGGAAAAATAAAGCCAAAACCGCAAAATCACAAAAAAGCAACTTATACAAAATTATTAAAACGCGAAGATGGAAAAATTGATTGGTCAAAGCCCGCTGAAGAAATTGAAAGAATGGTTCGCGCGTATCATCCATGGCCAGGAACTTGGACAGAACTAAACGGAAAAAGATTAAAAATAATTTTAAATCGCGTTCAACTTGAAGGAAAAAAAGAAATGAGTTTGGATGAATTTTTGCGAGGATATGTCAAAAACTAAACAAAAAGCTTGCCTTGAGCGAGGTCGAAGGGTAATTGTCGCAATGTCTGGCGGAGTGGATTCTTCTGTTGCTGTTTTTTTATTAAAAAAAGCGGGCTATGAAGTTGAGGGCGTAACAATGAAAACTGTTTGTTATAAATCTGAAGAAATTTTAAACGCAAAAAAGGTATGCAAGACGCTCGGCATTCCCCATCATACTATTGATGTATCAAAAAAATTTCAAAAAAAAGTAATTGATAATTTTTTTACTGAATACAAAGCTGGTCGAACTCCCAACCCATGCGTGAAATGCAATCAATTTATAAAATTTGGTGAATTATTAAAATTTGCAAAGAAAAAAGGAGCAGATTTTCTTGCAACTGGACATTATGCTAAAATCGTAGAGACGAGGCATGCCTCGTCTCTACACCGTGGCAAAGATTTAAAAAAAGATCAGACATATTTTCTTTATAATCTAACCCAAAAACAATTATCACAAATTCTGTTCCCGCTTGGTGATTATAATAAAGAAGATATTAAAAAAATAGCAAAAAAACACAA
>JAYEKT010000040.1:0-8842 GCA_034716735.1 Patescibacteria group bacterium | reverse complement strand
GTATTATTTACAACTGCTGGGATGCATCCTCTTGTTCCTTATTTAATGGGCGAAAAACATCCTCAAGGAAAAAAATTAGTAAATTTTCAAAAATGCCTTAGAACTGATGATATTGATGAAATTGGAGATAAGTGGCATCTAACTTTTTTTGAAATGCTTGGGAATTGGAGTTTGGGCGACTATTGGAAAAAACAAACAATTGAATGGAGCTATGAATTTTTGACAAAAGAACTTAAAATTCCAAAAGAAAAATTAGCTGTTTCTATTTTTAAAGGAGATAAAGACGCGCCAGAAGATAAAGAAAGTTATAAAGTTTGGAAAAAACTCGGCATCTCTAAAATCTACAAATACGGAAAAAAAGATAATTGGTGGGGTCCAGCAGGAAAAACTGGCCCATGCGGACCAGATACAGAAATATTTTACATTGATAATAAAGAAAATGTTGAAATCTGGAATGATGTGTTTATGGAATACAATAAGGATGCTAATGGAAAATACAAAAAAGCCAAACAAAAAAATGTTGATACTGGTATGGGGGTTGAAAGAGTTGTAGCTGTTTTAAATAATTTGCCGGATGTTTATCACTGCGAACACATCTGGCCAATTATAGAAAAAATACAGGAGATGTCTGAAAAAAAATACGACAAAAACAAAAAAATAATGCGAATAATTGCTGACCACATCCGTTCTGCAACATTTATCTTGGCAGAACAAATCGAACCCTCTAATCTTGACCGAGGATATGTTGTCCGCAAACTAATAAGACGCGCAGTACGTTATGGAATCCAGATTAATATAAAAGAAGTGTTTACATTTAAACTTGCCGAGGTTGTCATAAAATTAATGAAAAATGTTTATCCAGAACTTAAAGAAAACAAAGAATTTATTATTAATCAATTAGTTGAAGAAGAGAAAAAATTTGCAAAAACATTAGAAAAAGGTCTTGCAGAATTTAAAAGAATGTCATTTGACAAAAAAATTTCCGGCAAAGAGGCATTTGTCCTCTTCTCTACTTATGGCTTTCCATTAGAAATGACCAAAGAAATGGCAAAAGAAAATAATTTAAAAATAGATACAAAAGGTTTTAAAAAAGAATTTGAAAAACACCAAAAACTTTCTCGCGCTGGCGCGGAAAAAAAATTTAAAGGAGGATTGGCTGATGCCTGTGATGAAACTTGCAAACTTCATACTGCCACACATCTTCTCCATGCCGCCCTTAGAAAAGTTTTAGGCGAACATATTAAACAACGTGGAAGCAATATAACACCCGAACGTTTGCGTTTTGACTTTTCACACGAAGAAAAACTAACACCAGAACAAATCAAAAAGGTCGAAAAAATAATTAATAGTTGGATAAAGGAAGATATTGCTGTAAGATGTGAAGAAATATCTTATAAAGAAGCAAAAAAACGTGGCGCGATTGGGTTATTTAAAGATAGATACGGAGAAATCGTAAAAGTTTATACTATAAAAAATGTTTCGTCCGAGCTTTGCGGTGGTCCTCATGTCACACAAACTGGTGATTTAGGCAAATTTACGATTAAAAAAGAAAAATCAGCTTCTGCTGGAATACGCAGAATTAGGGCTGTTTTGCAATAAAGCTAAAAAATCGTCAAAAACACTTGACATTTTTTTATCTTTATTGTAAAATTTATAAAGTAATTTAATAATAAAAATGTCTAAAAAAGAATTTATAGAAAACGATGGTGAAATAATTGAACTTTTACCATCTGCTATGTTCAATGTTAAATTAGACAATGGGCATGAAATTGTGGCCCATTTGTCTGGTAAAATGCGAATGCATAGAATTCGAATTCTTCCTGGTGATAGGGTTAAGGTTCAAATGACACCTTATGACTTAACAAAGGGAAGAGTCGTGTATCGGTACTAGTGAAATAAATTATCTATGAAAGTTAAAACTTCGGTTAAAAAAATATGCCGGGATTGTAAAGTAGTGCGCCGAAAGGGGCGAGTTTATATCATTTGCAAAAATCCTAAACATAAACAAAGACAAGGATAAATATGGCTGTTAGAATCGCAGGCACAATATTACCAAATAAAAGAATAGAAATCGCTTTGACGAGTATTTTTGGTATTGGCAGAACAACATCAAACAAGATATTATCAGGATTAAACATAAATAAAGATACTCGCGCAAATGATTTGTCAACCGAACAAATTAACAAATTACGTGAAACCATTGAAAAAAACCACAAGGTAGAAGGAGATTTAAAACGAGAAATCCTATCAAACATTAAACGATTAAAAGAAATTAACTGTTATAGAGGCACTCGCCATGTAAAAAAACTTCCTGTCAGAGGTCAAAGAAGTAAGACCAATTCAAGAACCGTCCGAGGTAATACTAAAAAAACAATGGGTTCGGGTCGCAAAAAAACTGGACAGAAGACATAAAATAATTAATCTATGGAAGATACTTTACCAACAACCGAAGAAACAACTGAAGAAACAACTATTGCTGTTGAAGAAAAACCAAAAAAGCCAGTCAAGAAAGCAAAAGGCAGAAAGAAAAAAGCAGTTAAAATTGTGTGCGACGGGTGCGCTTATATTCAAGCTACCTATAATAACACGATTGTGACCTTGACAGATAATAATGGTAATGTGTTGGCTTGGTCAAGCGCTGGACACGTTGGCTTTCGCGGTCCAAAAAAAGCAACTCCTTATGCCGCCTCAAGAATAGTAAAAGATGTAATAGAAAAAACAAAAGATATGGGCTTAAAATCTGTATCAGTATATGTCAAAGGGGTTGGTTCGGGTCGTGATGCCGCAATTCGCGCTTTAAACGCAAATAATATACAAATAAATTCTATTAAAGACGTGACTCCTATCCCTCACAATGGGTGCAGAAAACCACGGCCAAGAAGAATATAATAATTTATGCCCGAAACATATCCACAATGTAAAAAATGCCGTAGAGAAGGAGAAAAATTATTCTTAAAAGGTGAAAAATGTCTTTCTTCTAAATGTCCTATGCTCCGCAGAAATTATCCTCCTGGTATCCATGGACCAAAAAGAAAACGCAGAATGACAGGATATGGCACACAACTTAGAGAAAAACAAAAAGCTAAACGACTTTATTCTATGGGGGAAAAACAATTCCGTAATTATTTTGAAAAAGCTGTTGAAAAGAAGGGTGATACTGGTGAAATTTTAGTAGCAATGCTTGAAGCGCGTTTAGACAATGTTGTCCACAAACTCGGATTCACTAAGTCGCGAAGGCAAGCAAGACAATTAGTGAATCATGCGCACTTTTTGGTGAATGGAAAAAAAGTAAATATCCCATCTTACCAAACAAAAACGGGAGAAATAATTGAGCTTAGAGAAAAAAGTAAAGTATCTGAGATATTCTTGTCTGTTATGCCATCACTCGTTAAACACAAAACACCATCTTGGCTTTCTCTTGATGCAAAAACTGGAACAGGAAAAATAGTAAGCATACCGCAAGACGAAGAATTAAAACAAAATTTTGACCCAAAATTAATCGTGGAGTTCTACTCCCGCTAACCAATCTAATTTTATGAAAAACATATCATTACCTACTAAAATAGAAATCAAAAAAAGCAAATCTCCAAACGAGAGTATTTTAACTGTGGAACCATGCTTTTCTGGATATGGTATGACAATTGGAAACGCCTTGCGACGAATTTTATTATCCTCACTTCCAGGCGCGGCTGTTACCGCGGTCAAAATAAAAGGCGCTCAACATGAATTTTCAGCAATTTCTCATGTCAAAGAAGACGTTTTGGAAATACTGTTAAATTTCAAACAACTACGTTTAAAACTTTTTACAGATGAAAAGACGCGCCTTAAGTTGCATACAAAAGGAGAAAAAAAGGTTACGGCCAAAGACATCAAGGCAGATGCAAGCGTAGAAATTGTAAATCCAGAGCTTCATATTGCCACATTAACTAACAAAAACGCCGAATTAGATATAGAAATTGTCGTTGAAAAAGGAATGGGATACCTTCCTACAGAAGAAAAACCAAAAGAGGAAGAAGAAATCGGTCTTATTGCAATAGACGCGCTTTTCAGTCCAATAAAAAACGTCGGGTTCAAGGTAGAAGATGTGCGTGTTGGACAATTAACAAATTTTGATAAACTTACCTTAAATATTGAAACCGATGGAACAATCACGTCTGGCGATGCAGTTGCCAAGTCGGCAAAAATACTACTTGAACATTTTAATTTATTCTTAGATTTAGAGGAAAAACCCAAAAAAACCAAGACAAAATCTAAAACCACAGAGGACAAGGAAGATGAAGACAAGAAAGAAGATAAGAAAGAAGATAAGAAAGAATAAATATGCGACATAGAAAAAAAGGAAAAATTTTAGGTAGACCAAAAGCAGCAAGAGAAGCATTGCTTAGAAATCTTGCCGAAAGTATTGTATTGTATGAAAAAATAAAAACCACAGAAGCAAAAGCAAAAGCAGTACGCCCATTGGTTGAGAAAATGATAACTACAGGAAAAATCAACAATCTAACAAACAAACGAAAACTTGCAAAATTTTTTTATACTGAAAATCCAATTAAAAAAATTATAGAAGAATTAGGTCCAAGATATAAAGAAAGAAAAGGCGGATATACACGAATAATAAAAATTGGGCCAAGAAAAGGAGACGGGGCGGAAATTGTCCAAATCGAATTAGTATAATATGCCTAAAAAAATAGTCACAATTAACGCGACAGATAAATCCCTCGGCAGATTAGCTAGCGAGATTGCTTTGATTCTTCAAGGAAAACATAAAGCAAGCTTTGTCCCCCATCAGAACCAAGGAGATAAAGTAAAAGTGATAAACGTGTCTAAAATTAAATTAACTGGCAACAAACTTGAACAAAAAAAATATTACCGCCATAGCGGACATCCTGGTGGATTAAAAACAATTCCTTTAAAAAAATTATGGCCAGAAAATCCTGAAAAAGTACTCCAAAAAACTGTCAGGGGAATGCTGCCAAAAAATAAATTGTTAAGCGAAAGGATGAAAAATTTAGTAATTGTAAAATAAATTATGCCAAAAACAATCAAAAAAACTAAAGAAAAAGAGGAAGACAAGAAGGAAACTAAAAAAACGGTAGTTGCCAAAACCAAACAGACAAAATCTAAACCTAAATCCAAAAAAACTGTAAAAAAATCAGAAACGAAAGAAAAAAAAGAATCTGCAATAAAAAAAGAATCAAAAGAAACAAAAAACGTGACAGAAACAGAAGATGCAGCTACTAAAAAATTAGCGTACTATTATGCAATTGGACGAAGAAAAAGCGCTGTAGCGCAAGTGCGACTTTATAAAAAAGGCGAAGGAGAAATTAAAATTAATGAAAAAGACATAAAAAATTATTTTCCACGCGAAGAATGGCAAGTGATTCTTTCAGCGCCACTCAAGGCAATGGGCCAAACAAATAAATTAAATATCTTTATAAAAATTCAGGGTGGCGGAGTGAAATCACAAGCAGAAGCTGCTCGACTTGGCATATCCAGAGCGCTTCTTAAATTAAATCCTATCTTCAAAAGAGGTCTTAAAAAATATGGTTATCTTACAAGAGATTCAAGAGTAAAAGAAAGAAAAAAGTATGGCTTAAGGGGCGCGAGACGCGCGCCGCAATGGGCAAAGAGATAACAGCAAAAATACCTCGCCATCGGCGAGGTATTTTTAGTTTCAAATTTCTAATGTCTAATTTCTAATGTTGTTTTTAAAAATTACGCTTAGCAATACCACATACCCTATACCCAACGGATGATTCAAGTATGGAGAAAATATACTTACAGCGCAAAGCGCTACTAAACCCGCAAGTAATCCTATATTCAAATTCCTTTCTTTAATCTTTAAAAATCCTTCATAAAATATCTTCCCAATTAAAACCAAATAAGCAAGTAATCCAAAAATTCCTATTTTTAACCAAATATCTAAATAACCCCATTCAAACGCATAAGTGGTATACCAACCGCTTGGATTCTGTTCTAAAACTTTTGGATCTTCTGTTTTATAAGCTACTGTAGTTCCAAAACCCGACCCTAAAAACCAATTACTCTTAACATTTTCCCATAGCGGGGGCAACAAATTCCACCTACTCGATACCGCCACTTCTCCACTATCTTGAACTCTACCACTTATCGTTGATAAAAATGATGGCGAAATTAAAGTAATAATTAAAAAACTAATTAATCCTGCAGATATTATTTTGATTAAAAAATGTAATTTCTTTTTTATCAAAATAAAAATAAAAAGTAGTCCGACCGCGCCACCAAGCCAGAAACTCCGAGATAAACTCGTTAAAATCGCTGCGAATAAAATACTTACTATCGCAATTACTGTGTAGAGACGAGGCAATGCATGGTCTCTACATAGTAAAATTAACAACCCAATTAAAACCCAAATCTGCGATTGAAAAAATACCCGATAAAATCCGCTATCCAACAAAGTGACCTCCCCCACTCCAGTTTCTCTAATCCACCGATAAAAGTCAAAAGACCAACTACCTATCTCCCAACCAAAATTAGTAAAAATGAAAAGTGAAGCCAAAGTTTTTAAAGAAAGAAATAAAACTGCGGCAAATAAAATCTGAAAAACATTCTTAATCTGTAAATCATTTTTAATAACATCATAAGCGGGAAAAATCAAAAGCAGAAAAATCCATGCATTTGCATCTAAAAAAATGTTTGAAAATTCATTGCCATTCAAAAATCCTCTAACAATTCCCCAGAGAACAAATACCATTAAAATCAACCAATAATTTCTAAGAGATGACTTTAAAAATACTGATTTTCTTCTAACTAAAAATCTACCTAACCAGACACCAAATACAATAACAAACAATACTATTCTTATAGAAACGTCATCAAAATAAAATAAATAACCTTTTGAACCAACAAAAAGTTCGGCAAGCAAGATATAAAATCCGTATTCAAGTTTATAAAAAGAAAGAACGAGAACTATTACAGCTATAACAAAAAACCCAATAAGATTGACGATTGGGACATTGTATCCTATCAAAGATAAGATTTCTACCGCTAATAAACCCAAAAGAGTAAATTTAAAATACTTATTAAGCATAGCTATAATTCATGTTTCTTTTTTATAACTCTCTCTGCTTTTTTGTATTCTCTAACTGATTTTATCCACGGAATACTATACATAAACCCAGGTAGCCATTTTGACATGCCAGATTTTCTTGGTTTAACTCCAAAAAGCACCTTTGGAATCCAAACACCTTTATGTCCTTTCTCAAGCATTGTTAGAAATAAATCCCAATCCTGCAATCTTTTTATTTGTTCGTCAAACATCGGAAAATGTTCACGACGAATCAAAGAAGTCGTGTGTATATACGGCATTTTACGCAGACGACTTGCATCAAAAGGCCATAATTTAAATTTTTTCCAGCCAAAGTTGAAAGATGCATATGTGTAAGATGATTGTGGATTTGATTCAAGCGCGTTAATCATTTGTTCAAGCATAACTGGTTCCATTATGATATCTGCATCACAAAAAAGTAAAAAATTACCGTGGGATTCTTGAAATCCAAAATTTCTTGCTGTGTTTGCGCCCACTCCAAATTCATCATCAACTACAATTATTTCATAGTCCTTAAAAGTTTGTTTGGAGATTGAATCTAAACATTTTTCAAGTTCGTTGTAATGATTATGTACTGGGATTATTATACTAATCATAAAAAATTATCATTCCGAGCCACAGCGATGGTGAAGAGGACATTCGCTCCCCTCCGCCCCTGCGGGGCTCCCGCGGGATTCTTCATCACCTGCGGACTCCTCTGAATAACACTATTTTTATAAATATCTTTGTAGTTTTTCTACTTGCTTCTCCCAAGTAAATTCTCTAACCACTCGTTCCTTTGCATTTGCGCCAAAACGTTGTCTCAACTCATCATCTTTTAATAATCTTATTATTGCATCGGCGATTTCATCTGTATTTAATGAATTGACTAAAATTCCTGTTTCACCATCCAAAACTGCCTCTGGCGCGCCACCATCTTTGCCAGCAATAGATGGTTTCCCAAAAAGCGCAGCTTCCAAATAAACAATGCCAAATCCTTCCACATCCCCATCAAGATTTCTAGAAGGCATAATAAAAATATCGGACATTCCATAATAAACATGCATTTCTGAATCTTGAACATCCCCGCAAAAAATAATTTTATCACCTAATTTTTTCTCTTTTACTATTTCTCTCAACTCTTTCTTTAAAGGACCATCTCCAACAATCATATAAACCGCATTGGGCAATTCTTTTAAAATTTTCGGCATTGCCTCAATCACTTTGTCAATCCCTTTTCTTGCCACCAAACGACCGACTGTTAAAATTACTTTTTTCTTAGATAAATCTCTGTTAAATTGCAAAGTTTTGATTTTTGGATTTGGGCAAGGATAAATCACTTCTGTTTTTATTTTTTTATTTTCTGAATCCCCAATCAAGTTGAGAATGACATTTTGTGTAAACTCGCTATTTGCAACAACCAAGCGCGCATTTTGTAGAATTTTTTTCAACCAAAATTTTTTATGTTGATTTTTTTGGGGTAAAAGCACGTCCATTCCATGAGTAAAAACAATATAAGGAATGCCTAATAATTTTTTGAAAACAAGGGCGACATACCCTATGGGTAAAACATGGCTTACTATAATCATCTCTGTTTTATTTTGTCGGATAATTTTAAACGCTTGAAAAAAGACGGATGTCCATCTGGGCCAAAAAAACCGAAACAATTTCGGCTTGAGTATATCAACATTTTTAAAAACACTACAAATTCCAGCAAGATAATTGGCTACACCACCCTTGTCAGGAGGAAATTCCAAGGTAATAAGTAAAAATTTCATA
>JAYEKT010000039.1:0-3693 GCA_034716735.1 Patescibacteria group bacterium | reverse complement strand
TACAATTTTTATGGGTGGAATCCGAGCTTGGGAACAGATAACGAAGAGTAGTCGACGAGGTTGACAAAATATAGGAGAGCTGTTATTATAACACAAACAGCCCTCCTTTTTTATTATTAACAATATAATGATGATGAAAAAAAATACAATAATCGGCAGTATAATAATTGCTATAATAATAGTGGCTATATCATTGAGTATAGTCGGTTATTTTAGTTTCAGCCCTTATAAAAATGTTAAAGAAAATGGATTTTCTTTTAAATATCCAAAAGAACTAAATATTGTAGAATTGGGTAGGGGGCATACGAATAAAAATACAACTAATTATATATATTATCAAATTAGAAATTCAGAAATTGAAGGTAGAGGGGGGTCGGTTATTCAGGTTACTATACCAATAAAATATATTTTAAATGAAAAATATCAACGAACTTTGACCAGTTATTTAGAAGCTAGTGGTAATTCAGAATTTATTCCATTAATTAAGGATATCAACATAAATGGACATGAAGGTGAAATCGCAGAGTATCGTATAGATAGGCAATTACCAGGAGACCGCCCAGTACATGCTAATTATTCAGATATATACTTAGAATCTCCATATATTAACGCCCCCGTTCATCTCCAATACTATCAACAAGATACTGACTTGCACTCTCTTGATGAAGCTTGGGAAATGGTTTTGGAAAGCATAGATTATTGAAATAAGTTATTATCTACTATAAAACACCGTCCTCTCGGCGGTGTTTTGTTATAACTTGATTGCTATTTTAAACCCAATTACCTTGCTATTGTTCGACGCGCTCTTTACTTCTAATAAAAAAGAGGATAAAAATCCTCTCTCTATAAATCATATCCTCATATTTTAATACAAAATAAAACCCTGTGTAAATCACAGGGTTGTAGATAATCACCAAAGATACCTGGCTTTTCTGTAGGGAATACGGTTTTCATCCAAAAAATTACAAATAATGCGAATAGATGGACCAATTGCGTTACTTGGGAAATCTTTATTTTGAGCGTATGTCCATGAATAGATACTTACAAGATTTCCATTTTCATCAAAAATTCCTCCACCACTAGAACCACCTGATAGATGTAAATTAAACAAAAGAATTTCTGAAAAGCTGTTAATTTCCGTTGAGTTTCCGTCAAGAAAAAAATTTCCTTCGACATATGTGTGGCAAACGCCAAAAGGGCAACTTATAGAATAAACTTTTTCCCATGACGTTAATTTTTCCGTTCTTATAGGAACTTCTCTGCTAAAATGATGATTGGCTTTAAGCGCCATCAAATCAAGGGTTGTGTCACGAGCAAGTATTTTGACAGGAATTTCATTGTTCTCTATATTTATGGAAATTTCTGTAGGGGTGTCGTCATCAACAAGATGCGCGGCAGTTAAAATATAACCATTTTTTTCAATAACAACACTTGCCCCTATCAATTTTGCGCGTTTGGTGGATATGAGTGTTGGCGCTAATTCATAATTTCTTTCTATGTTTGAATATTCAATAAAATCATCAGTGATTTTGATGGTCAAAATAAGAACGACAATAACAAGTAGTGGATATAAAATAGTTTTTCTATTCAAAATTCTGGGAAAAATAATAGCAATAGCAGCCAGCGGGACCAAAAATACCTTATTATTTAGCATTTTTTTCAATAATTCTTTCAACCTCTTTATGGCTTGCATTTTTCCCTCCTTTGGTGTATAATTTTAGATTGTTGAGGAGCGTTGTTCTTTATTAAAATCTTAACAAAAAATTGTCGAAATTACAAATGTGAGGTACAATTATAGGGAACACTGATATTTATGCCGGAGTGGTGGAATTGGTATACACGCATGGTTTAGGACCATGTATTCGCAAGAGTTTGAGGGTTCGAGTCCCTCCTCCGGCATAAATATCAGTGGGTTCGCCCTGCACCACGTAGGGTGCATGGCGCCCTGAATTCTACGTAGTTCAGGGCGAGTCCCTCCTCGCCCATAAAAATATGATAAAAAAAATTTTAGTTTCGATTTTATTAGGTTTAATTCATGGAATTGGTTTTCTTGGAAAAGGATTTGCCACTTTTTTCTTAATTTTTCGTGGACCACTGAAGTCCATAGATAACTTTCTTTTCCATATTTTTTTTCTTCCTTTATATAAAGGATATCGTTTTTTAAAAAGAATTATTTTTGGAGGTTCTCATTTTAGAAAAGAAATTTGGGGCAAATGGGGTTTAGGCATAACGGTTATTCTCCTTTTTGTTTTTGGCTTTACGTCAAGTATTGAAGCAAGCTCTTTGCGACAAGGGAGGGGCACAGAATTGTTTTTTTATTCTTTATTTGGGACAAGCCATGAAGAAGTAGTCGGTGAAATTAAAAAAGAAGATACAGCAAAAGAAGTTGCTTCGTATTTATCAGAAGAAGCTGTTTTGTCTAGTCCGCAAAATTTTGGAATTCCAATTGATTATATAGAAGAAGGAGAGGCATTAACTGCTTTTGGCGGAACAGCGCTTATTCAGCCAATAGTTTTTGTATCTGATGAGAGTGTTGCGCCAAGAACAGAAGTTGAAACTTATATTGTTAGGCAAGGCGATACAGCAAGTACTATTGCCAGAACATTTGGCTTAAATATCAACACAATACTTTGGGCAAACAATCTTTCTACAAGATCCATAATTAGGCCTGGAGATAAGCTTAGTATCTTACCCATTAATGGTGTTCTTTACAAGGTAAAACGTAATGACACTATCTCTAAAATTGCTAAAGCATTAAGAGCAGATTCTGATAAGATATTAGAGTATAATATGCTTACAAGCGCTTCAACGCTTCAGGTTGGAGAAAAATTGATAGTTCCAGGTGGAAAGAAACAGCAGACCTATTACGCGCCTTCGCAGAGTATTTTTGCATCTCCTGCGCCAAAAAGCAATTTAGGTATGATTTGGCCCACAACTTCAAGAAGAATTACACAATATTATTGGTGGAAGCATACAGCGATTGATATAGGCGGAAAACGTGGTTTGCCGATTTATGCTGTTGATAGCGGCGTTGTTGAGTATTCTGGTTGGGGAACTGGTTATGGCAGGCAAATAGTTATTAATCACCAAAACGGTATAAAAACACGTTACGCGCATGCAAATACTCTTTACGTCAATAAAGGCGATGGAGTTGAACAAGGACAGGTTATTATGGAGATGGGGAATACTGGTTGGTCAACTGGTCCGCATTTGCATTTTGAAATTTATATAAATGGACGGAGGGTTAATCCACTTGAGTATATCAGGTAGTTATCCACAGAAAAGTGAATAAAATAACAGGAACAAAAAAATAAAAAAAGTTTCAGTTGTGGACAAGTTTTAAAAATAAGACCAAGTCGGTCTTATTTTTGATTTATTTGACACGTTTTTAAGGCAACAGTAAAAGTGGTATAATGTTATTAACGTCGAACTTAATTTAAAAAATTTAATAATTAATTAAAGTTTGAAAAAACTAAATTTTATAAATCATAAATAAAATACACGCACAGATTTGTGTATGCTTTGTGTACGTATGATTTTTATTTATAATTTATAATCATATTTCAGAAAATATGACTAAACTAAAAAACTTTTTCGTTGGAAATAGAAAGTTGTTCTCAGTTTTCTTTTCTGTCGTGTTCTCGGTTTTAGTTGTTGCAGTACTGGTGCATGGTGCTACAACAATCGGGACAT
>JAYEKT010000038.1:0-3757 GCA_034716735.1 Patescibacteria group bacterium | reverse complement strand
TATATATAACAACTCCTCCAAATTCTGTTTTTGGAAAAGTAAAGTGGATGCTCGGAAAATCAGGAAATATCTCAAAAAATAGAATCAGTGTTATACCAGTAAAAAGATTAGATATTAGAGCCGAAAAACCCTTTACAATTTCGGTAGATAATGCTAAAATAGAAGGTTCGGAATTTGTTATAGAAGTTGTACCGGGAATATTGAAAATGATTACTGGAAAAGATAGAATGTTTTGATATGTATTATGTCTGTATTCTTTGCTTATCTAACAATCAATTATATACTGGAAAAAGATGCTGAACGTCGGGAAAGATATTTAAAAACAAGCAAGGATAAAAGTACTCTAAAAATAATGTTACGCGATTCTTTAAAGAATGCTTAATGCGCTCGTGCTGGAACTGGTAGACAGGTAAGGTTGAGGGCCTTATGTGCTTTATGCACGTGAGGGTTCAAGTCCCTCCGAGCGCATTAAGTGCTCTGTAAATTAAAATTGGGTTCGCCTTGCACCACAAGGGTGCATGGCGCCCTGAACTCTACGCAGTTCAGGGCGAATCCTCTCGTCCGCACCATTTTGATTTTACCCCAATTGACAATTAGGGTAAAATAAGGTATAATTTAAATATATGATACATAAAAGAGAATTTACAGCCGTATACCAAAAAAAAAATAAATATTATATTGCGTGGATAGAAGAAATTCCTGGAGTAAATACACAAGGAAGAACTAAAAAAGAAGTCAAAGAAAATCTCAAAGAAGCATTAAAACTTATCTTAAGTGCAAATCGCGACATTTCTAAGAAACAAAGAGATATTGAATCAAAGAGAGAATTAATACAAGTTGCCGTGCCTGCATGAAACGCCATCAGCTTCTAAAATATTTAAATAAGTTTAGATGCTTCTTATTCCGCGAAGGAACGAAGCATTCTATTTATTATAACCCAGAAAACGATAGGACATCTGCTATACCCAGACATAGCGAAATAGATGATTGGCTTGCAAACAAAATCTGTAAAGATTTAGGAATTAAACAAATTAAGAAATAAAATTAGGACGATTAGCTCAGTTGGCTAGAGCGTCTCGTTTACACCGAGAAGGCCGCAGGTTCGAGTCCTGCATCGTCCACCACAAAAAACATCTCAATTTATTTAGGGGTGTTTTTTGTTTTATAAAAATTTGCTATAATATAAACATGAAATATTTCTTTGGAATCTTAGGAATGATTGTTGGATTTATCCTTGTTTGGAAATCTGGTTGGTTTTTAGCTAATTTCGGCAGAGTAGATTTTGCTGATAAATATTTAGGAACATTTGGAGGAACTCGGATGTTTTATAAACTTTTAGGAGTTCTCACAATTTTAATATGTTTAATTTGGGTAACTGGAACATTGGATAATATTATCATGGCAGTTTTTGGTCCAATGTTCAGTGGCTTTAAAAAATAAATTTATGGTTTATATTCCATCGGGAACAGAATTATTAAATCCGTTTCAAATTCTAAAAAAAATTGGAGTTGGCGAAAAGATGAAAGTTGTGGACTTAGGATGTGGCACAATGGGTCATTTTGTATTCCCAGCTTCACATTTAGTAGGTGAAGACGGAGCTGTGTACGCTATTGATATTTTAAAGCCAGCTCTTCAGGGTATTGAAAGCAAGGCAAAATTAGAAGGTGTAGCAAATGTTCATCCTGTCTGGTCTGATATAGAAATTTTAGGCGGCGCAAAAATAAAAGATGGCTCTATGGATATTGCGCTCCTTGTTAATGTCAGCGCCAAAGAGGGAATGATAAAAGAAGCTATGCGCTTGATTAAAAAAGGCGGAAAACTTTTAGTTGTAGATTGGGGAAAAGGGGCTGCTCCACTTGGTCCGCCCGTAGAAAAACGTCCAGACGTGGAAAAAATTAAAACTAATGCTAAAAAGATAGGTTTAAGATTAGAACACGAATTCAAGGCCGGACAATATCATTTTGGATTAATCTTTACTAAATAAATACTTTACAAAATTATGAGTTAGTGCTAATTTTTTATTAGTACTAATTTT
This sequence comes from Patescibacteria group bacterium, assembly GCA_034716735.1. GTDB lineage: Bacteria > Patescibacteriota > Patescibacteriia > DYHP01 > DYHP01 > JAYEKT01. The sequence goes on along the minus strand of JAYEKT010000038.1, from coordinate 1,722 downwards.
ATTTATACATTTACAATCCATATGAATTTACTTTCTCTAAAATTTTGGTTTTCTTTACAACCCGTTCCCCTACTTCCTGTATATGAATTTATCCTATTGGCTATTTTTGCTTTTCTTGTAGTGGCTTCAATTGTTTTAAAAATTGTATTTTCAAATAAAAAATTTGGTTCGCGCTTAGCGCGTAGAATAACACGACTACGTCTAATGTTTTTAACAATGGGAATTATTGGATTGGTCTTTTTATTTTTTACTTATGAACGAGCTTTTGTTTTAGGAGCGCGGTTTTGGTTTTTGGTTTGGGGAGTTGGATTTTTAGTATGGCTTGGAATTCTTCTTTATGATTTATTTAAAAAAATGCCCATAGAATTAAAAAATTGCGACAAGCAAGATCATTACGAAAAATATTTACCTAAGCCGAGGCGATGAATGCCAAAGAAATAGGAAATTTAGGAGAAAAAATCGCCGAAAGATATTTACGGGGCAAAGGATTTGAAATTTTAACTAATCAATATCATGCCAGCAAACTGGGTGAAATAGATATTATTGCAGAAAAAAATAAACATCTACATTTTATTGAAGTTAAAACACGGACAAGCCGTGTTTTTGGCTCGTCCTCCCAAGTTTCCTGGAGGAAAATTTGGGAGGATAAACCAGAAGACGCTATCACCTACTCAAAACAACAAAAAATAAAAATGTCAATAAATTATTTTCTAATGAAACATAATATTGGGCATGATGATTTTCAAGTTGACTGCATAGCAGTTGAACTTGATTACAAAACCCGAAAGGCAAAAATCAGATATTTGGAATATATCATTTGACAAATTTTTAATTTTATTGTATACTTATCAACGAGACTAGTTCGAACAGGACTGGTCATTATTTTTAAAAGAAACAAAAATTATGTCATCACCAATAGAACAAGCAATCAAACAAATTTGTGAGGAAAAAGGTCTTGCTTATAAGGCCGTTCTTGAAACAATAGAATCGGCTCTTGCTTCTGCTTATAGAAAAGATTTTGGAGAAAAAAATCAAAATCTAAAAGTGGAATTTAACCCTGAAACCGCTGGGCTTCGGGTTTTTGACGTTAAAACAGTTGTAGAAAATAAGCTCTTTGAAGAATACGAAAAAGAACTTGAAGAACGCGCGAAAGCGCGGGAAGAAGCAGAAGCGCAAACTGCGGACTTGTCCTCTGGCGCTTTAGCGAAAGAGGAAGGAAAGGAAGAAGAAAAACCTGCAAACGCAAAAACACAAAATGAGCAAAAACACAAAAAAAACGAGAAAGATGAAGAAGAGGAGGAAAAACCAAGATTCAGTCCAAAACTTCATATCCCTCTTTCTGAAGCCAAAAAACTCAAAAAGACAGCAAAAATAGACGATGTAATCACAACAGAATTGGAAATCCCATCTGAATTCGGACGCATGGCGGCTCAAACTGCAAAACAAGTTATCACACAACGGCTTCGTGAAGCAGAGAGAAATAATGTTTATAATGAATTCAAAGAAAAAGAACAAGAATTAATAAATGGTATTGTGCAACGTAGAGAAGGTAGAGTAATTTTAATTGACTTGGGTAGAATAACTGGTGTTATACCTCCTGACGGACAAATTCAAAGTGAAAAATACAATTCAGGCGATCGATTTAAAGTTTATGTCTCGTCTGTTGAAATGGGCACAAAAGGTCCTGAGATTACTGTTTCTCGCTCTCATCCCGAAATGGTT
>JAYEKT010000037.1:11334-14906 GCA_034716735.1 Patescibacteria group bacterium | reverse complement strand
TGGTAACATAAATTGCCGTACCGTCAGCGCGCAACACAACTCTGTCTGGCAGTTTTTTAAATTTTGCAATTACATTTTCGTCTTTATCTTTTTTAAAGATTTTCTTTTTTAATCCATTTTCTACAATCTTCCTTCCTTCTTTATATATAGCGCTTTCAAAATACTTTTTATCAAATTTAATTCCAAGTTTTTTGTAGGTTTCTTTGTATCCTTCCTGCGCCCAATCATTCATCTTTTTCCAAAGCGCTAAAGTTTTTTTATCGCCATCTTCCCATCTAACTAAAAGTTCATGAAGTTCTTTTTCTAATTTTTTGTTCTTCTTGGATTTTTTGTTATACATCACATAATATTTGCCGACAAAATGGTCGCTTTTTAATCTGGATTTTTTCGGACTGTCGTTTTTTCCATATTTTTCATACATCAACATGCTTTTTGAAATTCCCATACCGCGGTCATTGTTCAAAACACCGCGGACAGGTTTGCATCCCTGCGTTTCAAAAAGATTTGAGATTGTTTCACCCAAAAATCCATTTCGTAGATGTCCTAAATGTAATGGCTTGTTTGTATTTGGCGAAACATATTCAACGTAAACTTTTTTTTGCTTTTTAGTAGAATCGCCATATCTTTGTTTTTCTTTTGAGATTTGCTTGAGTGTTAGTTCAGCGAGTTTGATTTTATCTAAAAAGAAATTAAGATATTGCCCGATCGTATCAATTTTAGCAATCAAGCCAGATGGCTGTGGGGTTGTCTTTGGTCGCCCTATTTTAAAACAGGGGAGCGATAAATCTCCCATTTTTGGATTAGGCGGAGTGATAATATCTTCTACTTTGATTCTAACCCCTGCTTTTTTAAGGATATTTACAATATCCCCTTTCGCTTTGTTAATCGGTGTCATACATTGTTATCTTACAATATTCTTGACAAAAGTTAAAGGACGTGGTATTTTGAACTAACGAAATAGATCATTTAAATAAAGAAACAAAAAAGGAGGGACTATGAATGTTTTTAAGATTATTGGCAGTTTTTTGACTTTTTTGTTTTGGCTATTCTGTCTTTGCTTTGCAGGGTTTGAGGCAAACAGGATGGTTACTTATGAAAATTACGTTTCAGAAGAATATCTTACTGTCGCGCTTGGTGTCCTTATTTACATCTGTATCATTGACGTAATCCTTATTGTTATTATTTTGATAATTAGCTGGTTTAGCGATTTGTACAAAGAGTATAAACGGAAAAAGTGAAAAAAATTTTTTAACACTCAACTTTGGTTGGGTGTTTTTAACTTTTCCCTTGCATTATTTTAAAAGATATGGTAATGTATCTTCAAACCTATGAAACCATACGAATTTTTATTAATTCTTAGCCCGCAATTTAGCGATGAAGAATTACCCGGAGTTTTAGACGGGATTTTTAATGCTATCAAAAAAGAGGGCGGAGAAATAAAACAACACAAAGTAGTTGGAAGACAACCGCTTGCATATCCTATCAATCATATGAAGCATGGGTGTTATGTTCTTGCTGAAATTGAAATTGAATCTTTGGCATTGCCAAAAGTCAACAGAGATTTAAGATTAATGCCAGAAATTTTACGACTTGATATTTCAAAAGATGTTTCAGAAGGCAAGAAATTTGATTTTCAAGAAAGAAAGGTAGAAACACAACCTGTTACATCTCCAGAAGTTGGAATAAAGCCAGTAGAAGTTAAATCAACACCAGAACCGATTGAAGAACCAAAACCAGCTGAAGAAACTGCTGTTGACAAAGACAAGGTGGATAAGGAAAAAATTTCATTAGAAGATTTAGATAAAAAATTAGAAGAGATATTAAACGAGGAGGTGTTATAAATTCAGAATTCAGAATTTAGAATGATGAATGACGAATTAATAATAAAAAAATTCTGCATTCTGCATTCAACATTCTGCATTTAAAAGTATGGCTAGTTTAAATAGAGCAATGGTTATTGGTAATTTAACACGCGATCCTGAATTGCGTACCACATCAACAGGACGTTCAGTGGTATCTTTTGGAGTTGCGACTAATCACAGTTGGACTGGCGCGGACGGACAGAAACAAGAAAGAGCGGAATTTCATAATGTGGTCGCATGGGGAAAACTCGCAGAAATTATTAATCAATATCTACGCAAAGGAAGAAAGGTATATATTGACGGACGGCTTCAAACTAGCGATTGGCAAGGACAGGATGGTTTAAAAAGATACCGCACTGAAATAATTGCTGATAATATGGTAATGTTAGATAGAGCGCCTCAAGGTGAAGGTAGTTATCCATCTGCAGGAGCAGGCCCTGTTGAACAGCCAACAGCTATTAATGAACCACCAATACCAGTTATTCAACAAGATGCGCCAACTCCTTTGGAAACAAAAACCGAAGAAGTGCCATTTTAATCTATGAGAAAAAAGACATCACAACATAAATTTTGTCACTTTTGTGTCAAAAATATACAAGAGATTGATTATAAAAATATAGATTTGCTTCGCAAGTTTATATCTTCTTATGGTAAAATAGTTTCTAGAAAAAGAAGCAATGTTTGCGATTGGCACCAAAGAAAATTATCAAAAGCAATCAAACGCGCTAGAATTATGGGACTACTTCCATTTGTTGAAGATTAAATTATGGCAATTTTATCAAGTTTGAATTCATTAAAAGTTGGGGTTCGCATTATCTATAATGGAGAACCTTTTATAATTACATCAGCAAGGTTTGTAAAAATGCAGCAGCAACAGCCGATAATGCAAACAAAGATTAAAAATTTGATTGACGGAAGAGTTTTGCCAGTTACTTTTAAGTCATCAGAAAAAGTAGAAGAGGCAGATTTAGAAAGAACAAAAGCAAGTTTTCTTTATAAAGATGAGGAAAACGTTAATTTTATGGATAGTGAAAGCTATGAACAATTTGCGCTTTCGCTTTCTGTCTTGGCAGGTAAGGATAAATACTTAAAAGATGGTGATGAGGTAGAGATTTTAAAATTTCAGGGAAAACCAGTCACATTAGATATTCCAAAAAAAATTACACTAAAAGTTAAATCAGCCCCTCCAGGAGTTAGGGGCGATACTGCAAGTGGAAAAGTTACAAAAGAGGTAGAATTAGAAAATGGATTAAAAATTAAAACCCCGTTGTTTATAAAAGAAGGAGACAGTATAGTAGTGAACACAGAGACGGGGGAATATGTGGAGCGCGCATGAGGTTGAACCTCACTCCGTCTGACTGCTGTGTGCAGCTATGACCAAGGAGTGAGGTTCAACCTCATCAAGTAATTAAAAATAAAACAGAACGGGAGGGCACGATGAAAGTTTTTTCTGTCCAAGGTGTGGTACAAGAAGGCGCGGGAAATGATTTTGATGTTTATGTTTTTGAAGTAACCTTAGATGTTTTTGCAGTAAACAAAGAAGAAGCAAAAAACCTCGCTCTTAGAGGAGTTGGGATTCCTAAGATAGGTAAGGTAATTTCTATAAAAGAAAAGGGAGAAATCGAAGACTCTTTAGTGAATCCTGGCTGTAAGATAGACAGCAAAAAAAGGGTTTGGCACGGATATTATTCTAACCCTGACAATCCTTAT
>JAYEKT010000037.1:0-11234 GCA_034716735.1 Patescibacteria group bacterium | reverse complement strand
GATAGGTAAGGTAATTTCTATAAAAGAAAAGGGAGAAATCGAAGACTCTTTAGTGAATCCTGGCTGTAAGATAGACAGCAAAAAAAGGGTTTGGCACGGATATTATTCTAACCCTGACAATCCTTATGAAGAATACGTGGCTCTTTGATATCAAAATCCAAAACCGATTCGTAAAGAATCGGTTTTTAAATTTAAAAGAATTACGTAAATATTTACGTAATTCTTTTTTTGTTTATGATTGTGGCGCGGGTCGCTTCGCTCCCGCGAGATTCTTCGTCACCTGCGGGTTTCTCTGAATGACAGATTATGATTCCTCGGCGCGGGCACCGGCCCAGACCTTTTTCTTAAGCATTGTCATTAGTTTTGGATTTGCGCGCAGATATTGTTTTGCATTTTCTCTGCCAACTCCAAGTTTTTCTTCTTCAACAGAATATGAATTTCCACTCTTGGTTAGCGCGCCATAATTAATTGCTAAATCAAGCAAATCACCAGAAAGTGAAATTCCTTCATTATACATAATATCAAACTCACAAGCGCGGAATGGGGGAGCGACTTTATTTTTTACAACCTTGCATTTAACACGATTGCCAACACTTTTCTCTCCTTGTTTAATTTGAGCAGAGCGTCTTACTTGGATTCTAACAGATGAATAGAATTTTAATGCTGTTCCGCCAGTTGTTGTTTCAGGATTACCGAAGAACACACCAATTTTAAATCTTGTTTGATTAATAAAAACAAGAACAGTTTTGCTTTTTGAAATAACACCTGCAAGTTTTCTAAGCGCCTGGCTCATTAATCTTGCTTGCAAACCAATATGTCTGTCTCCCATTTCTCCTTCAATTTCTGCCTTTGGTGTAAGCGCAGCAACAGAATCAACAACAATAACATCTACTGCATTAGAACGAACTAAGGTTTCAACAATTTCTAATGCTTGTTCGCCAGTATCTGGTTGAGAAATTAATAAGTCGTCAACTTTTACACCGATTTTTTTTGCATATTCTGGGTCTAAGGCATGCTCTGCATCTACAAAAGCAGCAATACCACCTTTTTTTTGAACTTCTGCAACAATGTGTTGCGATAAGGTTGTTTTTCCACTTGCTTCAGCGCCAAAAATTTCAACAATTCTGCCTCTTGGAACACCACCCCCAAGCGCAATATCTAATGAAACACATCCAGTTGGAACAGTTTCTACTATCATTCTTTTCGCTTCTCCAAATTTCATTATCGCGCCTTCGCCAAATTTTTCTTTAATCTGATCCATTGCCATTCCAGCAGCTTTAAATTTTTCCTCTTTCTCTTTTGTCTCATTTGAGACACGTGCCTCCTCTTTTGGTTTTGTCATATTTTTAGTGTGTTAATTTCTTAGTACGACTGCCTCCTCAAAAATTATTTTTCTATAAATTACTTTTTCTTTACTATATTTCTTTGATGCTGATATTTTAATAAGATTTAGCCCTCTTTGCAAGTCCACCTCTTCATTAAAAGACCCATCAGAGTGAGGAGTGACTATTTCACCATTGATTTTTAATCTTGCTTCTTTTTCAGTTTTACCAACAACTCTAATTATTGGTTTTCTTACGACCAATTCATCCTGTGGCGCGCTAAGCGTTATTTCTGGAGGAGTAATAATTTTTTTGATTTCAAATCCAAGATAAGAAACAAAGGCAAGGACAAAAAGACATATAAGAATATTTCTGGTAAGATTTGTTGTCCCCCAAAATCTAAATGTTTTCTGAGGATTTTTTTGTGGTCTTTTTGTAGAGACGAGGCATTGCCGCGTCTCTACAAGATACTGATTTAAAAATGGAGCAGTATCTTTTTTAAAAAATTTAGCATAACTCTTGATAAAGTTTTTTGTAGACATTGCATCAGGTAGGGCGTCAAAACGGCTTTCTTCAATTGCTTTAACATATTTTTCATGAATTAGAAGTTTTTTTGCTAATCTTTTGGTAGTATAAAAATTAGCTTCACGAAGAGCCCGTAATTTTTCGCCAACAGATTGTTTTTTTGAAATTTTTTGTGAAGAAAATCCAACCATAAATAATTAATAATTTAGGATTCTTCATCCTCTTCATCTTCATCCTTCACATTTTCATCTTCATCTCCATCTTCGTAATCTTCTTCATCTTCTTCTTCATCTCCCTCAACTTCTATTAACTCTTCATGTTTTTCTTCTTGTTCATCAGTTATTAATAATTCTCTTGGTTTTGCGCCATCTGCTGGACCAATAAATCCTTGTTCTTCTAAGATATCGAGAAGTCGTGCGGCTCTAGCATAACCCACCTTAAGGCGTCTTTGCAAGAGTGATGCAGATGCCTTTTTTGCTTGGCGTATTACATCTCTTGCATCTGGCAACAACGCATCTCCCTCATTAGAATATCCAGAATCTTGACCTCCCATAACTATACTTGAACCGATTTGTTTTTCCGTAACCTCATCCATATAATCTGGTGAATCTTTCTGTTTTAAGAAATCTACGACACGTTTAATTTCATTGTCGGCAACATATGCGCTTTGTAGACGTTTTGGTTTTGAGACCTCTGACGAGATATAAAGCATATCACCTCGACCCAAAAGTTTTTCTGCGCCACTAGTGTCTAAAATTGTTCGCGAGTCCACCATTGATCCGACAGCAAAAGCTATACGAGAAGTAATATTGGCTTTAATAAGTCCTGTGATGACATCAACTGATGGGCGTTGTGTGGCAATAATCAAGTGTATCCCTACTGCTCTTGCCATTTGCGCCAAACGAATAATACACGTCTCTACTTCTGATGAAGCTGCCTTCATTAATTCTGCTAATTCATCAATAACAATCACAAGATATGGCATTTTTTCATTGGTTTCGCGGTTAAATGTTGCAATATCTCTTTTGCCGTATTTTTGTAAAATATCAAATCTTCTGTCCATCTCCAATAATGCCCACTTTAAAGAGTTTACAATTTTGGGGATATGAGTAATTACTGGTGTTAAAAGATGTGGCACACCATTAAAAAGAGGAAGTTCAACTCGTTTAGGATCTATCATTATAAATTTTAAATCATCAGGAGAGTTTTGATAAAGTAAACTTATAATTATCGAAATTAAACTTACAGTTTTTCCAGAACCCGTTGAACCAGCCACAAGAAGATGAGGCATTTTTGCTAAATCAGCAGACCATGTTTTACCAGCAACATCTTTTCCAAGCGCTATTGTCAAATTTGATTTTTTTTGTTTGAATTCTTGAGATTCAAGAATTTCCCGCAATCTTACCATCGCAATAGAACGATTTGGCACCTCAATTCCAACAAGAGATTTGCCCGGAATTGGCGCTTCAATACGAATTGGGTGCGCAGCCAAAGACATCGCTAAATTATTTGATAAACTTGTTATTCTCGCAAGATTAATTCCTTCTGCCGGCTTGAGAGTATATTGCGCAACAGTTGGCCCGACAGATATTGCGCCCATTTCTGCTGGGATACCAAAATTTTCCAATGTTTTTCTAATTCGTTCACTATTCATCCTGATGTCTCCAGCCGATGGTTTGGTGGTTGTATTGCTTAAAAGATTAAAAGGAATATCTACTTTTTTTCGTGACGAACTTTTGCTTAACGTGAGAGGAGCGGTTGTTTCTTCTTCATCAGTTTCCTGTTTTTTTCGTCCCAAACCCATTAATCTAAATCCTGTGTTTTCACCCCCACCATATTCTAAATCAGGATTGGTATTAGGAAATTCTGATTGTTCTTTTTGTAATTTTGCGCCACGTAGAGAACTTAAAAGATTTTTTAAAAGTACAGCAATTAATTTTACTGGTCCAAAGACAGCTCTAAGTGTTGTATTAAAAGAAAGAATTACAGAAACTATTAAAAGTGAAGATAGGATAATTACTGCTGCGGCAAACCCAAGATATGAAAGAAGCGGAGTCGCAAGCGCCATACCAGCATAGCCACCGCCTTGTTCTATATTTTCAAACAATGTATCTTTGGCAACTAAAAGATGAATAAGTCCATTTAAACTTAATATAAGGACTACAAATCCTAAATAATTTTTAAGTTTAAGACCAACGCGTTCGGGGTAGAGGAGTGAGAAAGCAATTATTAAAAGCGTAATAGGAAGGATAAGTCGGTCAAATCCAAAAACAGCGCGCAGGGCATTATCAATAAATTCTCCAGCATATCCAGCAAGATTAAAAAAACTTAAAAGCGCGATTGCGGAAACAGCAAAAAGAAAAACAATTAAAATTTCTTTTTGCATTTGCGGAGATAAATCCAAGTTTATTTTACCCAAACTAAACTCTCTTTTTAGTTTTTTGTTTTTCGAGCCCCTTGGGCGGCCTCTTTTCTTTCTGGGTGACATAACGTCAATCTACAAATAATATGCGAATGACGCAAATATTCGTGTCATTTGTGTGCATTCGTGTGACATTTGTGTTATATTTATATGGAATCTTAATATATTATATCAAAAACATGCGCGTAGCGCAATTTGTTCTTTTCACCCTTCGGGTGATCATCTACAGGGTGATAAAGCTCGATATAAAAAAACAAAGGAGGAGATAATGTCGGAAATTATAGAAGACCAAAGGCGATTTAAGAATATTATTCGCGGTAGAATTAGAGATAACTTGAGAAAATATCTTTCTGGTCAAGATGTAATTATTAGCAAAGATGGCAAGAAAATTTCTATACCCATGCCACGAATTGAGACACCACGTTTTAGATTCGAAGATAGGGATGTGGGCGGTGTTGGACAAGGTGATGGTGAAGAAGGCGATACATTGAGCCAAGAAGAAGGCGATGATGACGGCAAAGCTGGTGATCAGGAAGGTTCTCACGCGCAAGAAATTGAATTTACAATGGAAGAGTTTGTAAAAATTATTGCCGAAGAATTAAAATTTCCAAAACTTGAACCAAAGGGAAGGTACAAACTGGTTCAGGAAAAAGTCCGTTGGTCAGGAATTAAGCGACAGGGTCCACGTGGTTTGCGTGTTATCCGACGTACCCTTAGAAATGCGCTTAAACGCGCCATAATTTCAGGAACATTTGATACAAAACACCCAGTAATTATTCCTGAAAAAGATGATTTCAGATATCGCGCGCCAAATCCAATAATTGAGAAACAAGCGCAGGCAGTCATTATCTATATGATGGATGTTTCAGGAAGTATGGGCGAAGAACAAAAAATGATTGCGCGCATAGAAGCATTTTGGATTAGCGAATGGGTTAAATTATGTTTTAAGGGTATTGAAGAGCGGTTTATTATTCATGATGCTGTGGCGCAAGAAGTTGATAAAGAAACATTTTTTACAACACGTGAAAGCGGCGGGACAAAAATTTCTTCTGCATATACATTATGCGCAGAAATGGTAGAAAAGGATTATCCTACGAGTGAATGGAATATTTTCCCTTTCCATTTTTCTGACGGCGATAACTGGGGCGTAGATGACAATGAAGAATGTCTAAGATTGCTTGAAGAAATTCTTCTGCCAGCATCACATACATTTTTTTACAGCCAAGTCACAAGCCCTTATGGAAGCGGAGAGTTTAAATCGCTTATAGAAGGTCATTTTTTTTGGGGGTCTGAAACTGATTTATGGGAAAAAATTAGAACAACTAAAATAGATTCAAGAGATAATATTAAAGATGGACTTGTAGAATTGCTAGGAAAATAATAATAGCTCCTTATCAAAAACCCTGAGTTTGAATCAGGGTTTTTAAATTATTTTTAAGATTTTTTCTGCTGTTTTTTCCCAACTAAACATTTTCACTCTTTCATGTCCTCGTCGAATCATCTCTTCACGTAGTTTTTGATTTGTTAGCATTTCGTTCATTGCCCATGCAAGTTCGTTAATGTTATAAGAATCAACTAAAATTCCTGCATTACCAATTACTTCAACAAGTGAAGATGATATTGAAGAAATAATTGGTGTTCCTTGCGCCATTGCCTCAAGTGGAGGAAAACCAAATCCTTCGTAAAAAGAAGGAAAGACAAAAAGTTTGGCAGATTTATAAAGCGCAATTCTTTCTTCTGGTGAAACATATCCTAAAAATTTAATATTTTTATGTTTTTCCGCCAGTTGGCGGATTTTTTTTGATTTAAATCCAAGTGACCCAGCGATTACTAATTGCAAATCAGTAGAGCCATGATGCAAGGATTCAAACGCTTGAATTAATCCTTCAATATTTTTTCTTGGTTCAATATTTCCTAAATATAGAATGAAGTTTTCTTTTTTTGTAGAGACGAGGCATTGCCTCGTCTCTACACCAGGATAAATGACTTTGATTTTATCTCTTGGGATATTGTAAATATCATTTAAATCACGCGCTGTGTTTTTTGAAACAGCGATTATAACATCTGCTTCTTGGCAGAGTTTTTTTAGATTTACGAATTTATGCCACAATCTGCTTTTCAAAGAATAAAATTCAGGATAGATTTCAAAAGAAATATCATGGACGATTATAATCTTTTTGCATTTTTTTGATAAAGATATAAAGTTTAGATTTGGAGTAATAAAAACATCAAGAGCATTTGTAAGCAATTTATCTATTTTTGGATATTTAAAAAATTTCAAACTTGCGTTAAGAAGTTTGTTTGGAAAATGAAGCCCGCAGATACGGACTTCAGAAAAGAAAAAATATTTATTTTCTTTATCTATTCTTAGAAGCGCGTTGATGAGATTTTGAGTATATTCACCAACCCCGGATTTGTTTTTCTCAAGCAGACATCTTGTGTCTATACCAATTTTTTTCAACATAGTGTTTTATTCTCGCTTTAAAATTTTCTATATCAAACTGCATTGCATGTTCGCGGATGCGATTTGGATTATAATTTTCTGGTTTGAAGTTTAAAATTGTATGCATCAGGCATTCATGAATTTGTTCATCAAAAAATTCTCCTGTAATTCCAGGGATAACTGTTTCAAGAGCGCCTCCTTTTTTGTATGCAATAACAGGTTTACCCGAAGCCATTGCTTCAAGCGCTGTAATGCCAAAGTCCTCTTCTTGAGGATGTAAAAAAGCAATACATTTTTTATAAAGTTTTGCTTTTTCTTTTTCAGAAACTTTTCCTAAAAATTCTATGTTTGGTTTGGCTATATTTTTAAGTTTTTTATACTCAGGACCTATTCCAAAAATTTTTAATGGAATTCCTAATTTTGAAAATGTTCGCACTGCAATATCATAACGTTTGTATGGAACAAGACGCCCGCCGATTAAATAAAAATTATCAGGATTATCCGTAATAGAAAATTTTTTGGCATCTACTGGAGGATTTATTACGTCACTTTCGCGATTATAGTATTTTTGAATTCTTTTTTGAACTGTGCGTGAGTTTGCAATAATCTTGTCAACGCGCGTCGCAGATAATTTGTCCCAGATTCTTAAGTTTGGAAGAAAAAGCGGAACAATTTTTTTTATTAAAGGATTAAATTTTAATTCATCAATATAATTTAAGGTATCAGTCCAAAGATAACGAGTTGGTGTGTGACAATAACAGATGTGCATTGTTTCTGGGCGAGTGATGATACCTTTTGCAAAAGCGCTTGAGCTCGAAAGGACCACATCAAAATTTTTTAAATCCAATCTTTCAATTGCAGCGGGCATTAGTGGCAAATACCATTGATACTTGCTTATCCCAAAGGGCGCTTTTTGTAGAAACGAAGTTTCAATTTCACAGCCCTCAAATGACTTAGGGGCATTTTGCGGATTGTGAACCAAGGTAAAAATTGGAGCATCTGGCCAAATATCACAAAAAGCGCGAAGCACACGTTCTGCTCCTCCATCCTGCACCATAAAATCATGGACTAATGATATACGCATAGAAATATAAAATTATAAAAAAATAAAAATAAAAAAAACCTTGAATTTAGTATACTCCTTTTTTGCTGAACACAGCCATTGGCGTCTTGAATAAAATATAGAGATCAAGTTTTGGGCTCCAGTGTTCAATATAGAAGATGTCTAGTTTTGCTTCATCATCAAAATTCAAATCAGAACGCCCGGAAATTTGTGAGAGTCCAGTAATACCCGGTTTGATTTCAAAAATTTTTTGATGATGCTTGTCATAGAGCGCAACTTCACGTGGCTGATGCGGACGCGGTCCTACCAAACTCATGGTACCGAACAAACAATTAAAGAATTGTGGAAATTCATCAACGCTCCATTTTCTTATAAGTTTTCCAAATCTTGTAACACGTGGGTCATCTTTAATTTTGTAAACAGGTCCTGCTTTGATACCTCTTTCTTCTATTAATTTTTTTTCATATTCAAGCGCAGATTCTTGATTGCCAAATTGTTTGCCGATTGAAAATTCTTTTTTCATTGAACGAAATTTTAAGACATCAAATTTTTTTCCTTTTTCGCCAATTCTTTCATTACGGAATAATATTGGAAAGCCAGATTCAAAAATAATTATCAAAATTGAAATTAGCATCACTGGTGATGTGATTATTATTAATAAAGAAGAAACAACAATATCAAAAGCTCTTTTAAAAATTTTACCCCATGCATCAAGTGGTGTTTTTTTAATTTCAACCAAAGGAATGCCGGCAATTGTTTGAATTTCAATACGCGCAGAGCCACTTGCAAAAAAATCAGCAGAATATTTTAAGGTTGTATGATGTGTGATTGAAAAATTAATCACTCTTTCAACTTCATCATTGGGCATTTTTGGATTTGTAAGAATAATTTCATCAATATCACCAAATTTATTTTGTAAACTATAAAACACTCTTTCATTAAAACAATCATAATGTTTTAAAACACAAATACCTAATGCCTTATCTTTTTTAAATTCATTGATGATGGCGCGCGCAGAATTATTATCACCGACAATTATTATATTTTTTTTAATAACTCCTTTTTTTGCCAGCATTTTATGAATGAATTGAAAAATTTGCCGTTCTAAACTTACAAAAACAAAACTTAAAATCCAAACAGCAATTATGATAAATCTAGAAGCAAAAAATTCACGGCGGAAGAATAAAAGCAAAATAGTAAAAGCTATTGTAGCTGATGCGGCAAAGAATATTTTTATTATTTCTTCAAAAACAGGCCTTCTTTCCTTTTTATATAACCCCGAAAGCGCAAAGAATATTGTCAAAAGAAGTGAAAAAGCAAGTGAAATTAAAAGATATTCATTAAAGGTAATTATTTCTGTGGCTGGTCGCCACTCAGTAAGAGTTTCAAATCTTAAAAAATACGCTGTGAAAGTTGCCAAAAACACGGCGACAAAATCTAAAGGTAATTTTAGGAATAATAGTAGTAGTTCTATGCGTTTCATGCCTTCAACTTAACAGGATAAAACTTTTTAATCAACCCTTGATAAATATTTATATTTATGTTAAGGTCAAAATAGATATTTAACAATTGAATAAAAATTGAACCAAAGGAGGGCATGATGAGACATATCGCATGGGAAACGTGGAAATCGGTTGATAGTAATTTACGCATAATTATGGCGCCTACTAAAAAAGATGAAGAAGATGTGATGCTTGGTATGTATATTAAGACTGGATCGCGTTGCGAAGAAGATAACAAAAGCGGATTGGCGCATTTTTTGGAACACATGCTTTTTAGGGGATATAACGCTAAATTTGCGCTTCAGACCCTTGATAACATGGGCGCAGACTATAATGCTTGGACTTTTGAAGAAACAGTTTCTTTTCTTATTCAAGTAGAGCATGCTCATTTTGAAACCGCGCTTTCGATTCTTTCAGATATGATAGTTAGACCGAGTTTTACACCAGAAGAGGTTGAAATAGAGCGAGGAGTGGTTTTGCAGGAAATGGATATGTATTTAGATAACCCAACTGAAATGCTTCTGGTTGATTGGCAGAAATTGATTTTTGGGGAGCAACCTATTGGTTGTAATGTAGTCGGCGATACAGAGGATGTAAAAAATCTAACTTTTACTGATTTGATGGAATTTTGGAACCGCTTCTATGTTCCTAAGAACATGGTGCTTGTTGTCTCAGGCAATGTACCAAAAAACGTAGAAGAAACAGAAGAAACAGTAGATGAGTATTTTTATTTTCCTGACAAAAGATTAAAGCCAAAGAGAGTGTGGGTTCCGTTTGAAAAAGATTTGGTTGGTAAAAAGCGTGTGAATATACATTCAAATCGGATGCGACAAGCTCAATTTATTTTAGGCACTCTTGCCCCTTCTATAAAAAATGATTTAACGTATCCCGCTCATGTTCTTGCTAGGATTTTGGGAACTGATTTTAGCTCACGGCTTTTTATGGCTGTAAGAGAAAAAGAAGGATTGGCCTACGAGGTTTCTGTGGACCATAATCCATATTCTGACACAGGATGTTTTACTATTAAGAGCGGGGTGAATCCAAAAAATATTGACAGAGCAATTGAGTTAATTGCGCGAGAACTAAAGGATGTTTATGTAAATGGTATTTCCGGAAAAGAGTTGAAGAAAGTCAAAACTTCTTTGGTAGCCCAGTATAGAAGAGATTTTGATGACATAGAAACTCTCACAGATTTAATGGGTATGCACGAGCTTTTTTTCAGAGAGGTTATGGTCCCAGAAAAAATCATAGCAGAGCTTGATTCAGTTACAATAGAAGATGTAAATAAGGTTGCAAAAATGATGTTTGCGCCAGAGAATTTGAGATTGGCAATTATTGGTCCGCTTGACGAAGATGATACAGAACGATTTGAGAAACTATTGAAGTATTAGTATATACCGACGAGGTTCCACTCGTCGGTTTTTTAAATGGGCAAATTGAATTTGCCCATTTAAAAAAGACCGTCATATACTAAAAAATTAGAATAGAACGGTCTTTTTTATTCTTTAATAAGATGACCTATAAGCCGAATTCTGTCCCTTGATAAATCAAGGGGATGATCATTTCTCTAGGTCATGATTTGCATCAGGACTCAAGCGGTTTACCAAATTTAACCTTGCACCGGGTAGGTGTTTACCACATCCTAACATCACTGCAGGACGCGTGAGCTCTTACCTCACGATTTCAACCTTACCCCAACCGCATCTCGCTACGCTCAACGCTCATAAAAATATAAAAACTTAAAAATATAAAAAATTTTCTTAGTAGTTTATTTTTATATTCCCGTATTTTTATTTTTTTAAAGTGTCGAATGCAATGAGACACGGTCAAGGCGGTATATTTTCTGTTGCACTAGCCGTGGGCTTCAACTGAATACAATTTGTGTTCACTAGTGTTCACACAAATCAAAACAATTTTACTCCCCGTCGCCGTTAGCGACTACCTCTGACTCCGACTT
>JAYEKT010000036.1:0-3830 GCA_034716735.1 Patescibacteria group bacterium | reverse complement strand
TCCCGCCCTGGGCACCATGGGCACTTGGCGCAGTGGTAGCGCGTCTGCTCTACACGCAGTAGGTCGGGGGTTCGAATCCCTCAGTGCCCACACTAACAATGAACAATGAACAATGAACAACGAACAACGAGAAACAAGAAAACAATAAATAGGGAATAATGAGCAAGAAACGAAGCAACTAACAGTAAACGGAAATGTGTTAAAATAAGTTTATGCCGAGGTAACTCAGCGGTAGAGTGCGAATCTGAAAAATTCGAAGTCGTGGGTTCAACTCCCACCCTCGGCACAACTGTTAATAACCTGCTCTTAATTTATTGGACCAATGATGTATAATATAAATAGACATAATACAGTGTCCAATATATGAGAAACGATAAGAAAAAAGCAATTTCTTTGCGTAAAAAAGGTAAAAGTTATAACGAAATCGTCAAAATTTTAGGTACTCCTAAAAGTACTCTTTCTTTATGGCTGAAAGACATAAGAATGTCTTCGAAAATTGAAAAACAATTTTGGGGCAAAGTCAGAAAAAAATGGGCTAACCACATAACTAGTTTTAGTAAACGACGTGCGATTGAAGCCAAAGAAAGAGCCAAAAATATTCAATTATCTGCAGCTAAAGAAATCGGGAAACTAACAAAGAGAGAACTATTTCTAATAGGAACAGCTCTTTATTGGGCAGAAGGAAATAAAAGAAATAAATGGAGCATACGTTTTGTCAATTCTGACTCAAATATGATTAAGCTTATGATGAAATTTTTCAGAGAAATTTGTTGCATAGATGAAAAAAAATTTAATGCAAGAATACATCTTCATCCAAACATCAAAGAGAACAAAGCAATTAATTTCTGGTCAAAAATTATAAAAATTCCTAAAAGACAATTTGCTCCTTCTCAAACACAAATCAGTAAAAGTAGTCAAGGAAAAAGAAATCCTCATCAATTGCCTTATGGTACTCTACACATAGAAATCCATGATGTTAATATGACCAATAGGGTAAAAGGATGGATATTAGGAATGTCTTAAAATATGCGGGTGTCGTATAGTGGTTATTACATAACATTGCCAATGTTAAAACGGCGGTTCGATTCCGCTCACCCGCTCCAGTATTAAACTTTTTGGTTTTTTGAAAGCTAGTACTCTCATCGCCCTCGCCTCTCGCCCGCAGGCGAAAAATTTTTATCTGTTGCTTCTCGAATTATGTTTAATGATGTATTATAGAATAATACAAACCTGTTCCTAAATAAGGTCGGAGTTAATCAAAAACATAAATATTAAATAATATGAACAACAAATATGAAAACTTAACCTCTCAAAATTTAGAGGATTTTCAACCTACACCAGAACCAAAACCAAAATACTTAAAAATTATTATTACGATATTAGGCATTTTGGGTATAGTTGTTTTAACTGCTTTTGCCACTTATTTCATAGTTAAGCAATATGATCCCGATGACTTGAACGAAAACCAAGAGAAAAATAACGACTTCTCGACTCTAACAAAACCCGCAACTCCACCGTTTTCGCAAAACATAGAGACAAATGCTGACGTTAGGGTAGATTTCCACTATAATGGCGACTATAATCTCAAGCGAGATTATTTCGCAAATAATTATGAATATTACACGCCCCCAGAAAGCAACGAAAAATATCTGTCTATTTCAAAAGCAAAAGATAGAAAAGGATTCGCCTATGAATTGCCGGAATATATTCCAATTTTTAAGTCCCAAGAAAGCCATTCTTATCAAGGAACTCCAGTTTATATTTTAAATTCAGACGATAAATCAACTCTTTCGTATTTGGGATTTAAAATAAATAACAAAAGTTTAGTAAGCGAGTTAGAGGTAGAATTGGGCATTGATTATAACGCTCGGGATTGGACAAAAGCAAACGATGGAAAAAATTCGTTTATTGCATCGCTTTTAGGCATCAAAACAGTCCAGGCCTGCGGACCTGGTCTTTACCTTCGTAGGGTTGGCAACTCGGCACTGGATTTCGTGCAAGAATCAGATGGAATTTTATGGTACAAATTAAGAACGCCGATAGCTCTTCACGATCTCAGACTCACTTATTCTGACCAGGATTGTTCTACGAAACCAAGTTATTGCAAGAATCAGTACGATGACCCGCAAGAATGCGCTAAGTATTGGACATGCTTTTATAATGCCACTATTCCAGATTTAGCAAAAGGAAATCTGAGGATGCACATTTATTATAAACCCAACGACAGAGAAGGATTATTCAAGTTGCAAGTTGCCAATGTTATTTTAAGCAACACGACAGGGGCCTTTTCGCAAGCAACCATGGGTGATGGCTTCGACCATTATTACAGAGCATATTTTCGCTAAAATTTGATGAAAGCCAAACTAATAATT
Source organism: Patescibacteria group bacterium (assembly GCA_034716735.1). Taxonomy (GTDB): domain Bacteria; phylum Patescibacteriota; class Patescibacteriia; order DYHP01; family DYHP01; genus JAYEKT01. Next base: position 1,458 of record JAYEKT010000036.1, on the reverse strand, counting down.
TTATTATTATGCTCTTTTTTGTTAGTTGCTGGCTTAATAGTATTCTTAAAACCTGAATTGGCAGAACCAAGCCCGCCTCAACAACAAAAAATTACACTCCCATCTTTGCAAGAGCAACTCGGCCAAAACTTAGTAGTAGGCTTCGAGAAGAAAGAAATAGACCAACAAACAAAAGAAGCTCTAGAATATATAAAGCCCGCGGGCATTATTTTGTATTACAGAAATTTTGAAAATCCAGACCAGTTTAAAAAACTTATATCTGAATTACAAAAAATAGCCAGGGACACGACAGGCAAACCATATTTTATAATGCTTGACGAGGAACCCGGTGGAGCTGCCAGACTCGGCGTGTTTAACAATGTTTTTGCTTTTGGAGAACCAGACTGGGACCATATAGAAAAAGGAATAAAAATTATGAAAGATTTGGGTATCAATGTTGATTTAGCTCCAATTGCCGACTTCCCTTTTGACAACAACTCTTTTATAAAAAACCGCGTGCCAGCGCACGACACAGAACATCTAATGGAGTTTAACAGACAATTCATTGCTTTGCTCAACAAATATAACATGTCGGCAACGTTGAAACATTTTCCGGGAATGGGAGTTTTCGTGGATGATCCACACCGAAAGCTTCCCAATGCAGACCCAGAAGATTCGATAATTGAGAAATCTCTGAAAATATTTAAGGACGGAATTGACAGTGGCACGGATTTTGTTATGACAGGCCACGGAATATATGATGACATAGATCCAAATATACCTGCCACTCTTTCAAAAAAGATTGCCACGGATTTATTGCAAATCCAACTCGGATTTAAAGGTTTGATTATCACGGACGACTTGTCGGAGATGTATTTTATCCCGAACGGAAAAATGAATTTGGTTCAGGCAACAGAAAGTTCGTTCAAGGCAGGACACAACCTCGTTATGTTCTCGCACGGTTTAGAGAATATAAAGAAAATTTTTGATGAAATCATATCTGATGCAAATCAAGACGAAAATTTACAATCTGTGATAGCAACAAATTACACAAAAGTGTTATTAATGAAATATAAACTTTTCCCCGATTTTGTAGTTAGATAAAAATTTTTCGCCTGCGACAAGAGGCGAGGGCGAGGCGGGAATTCATTTTCCCCACACCCCTTTTTCTTCCCGCCCCACCCGAGCCAACGAGTTTGTGTTTCTGCCCCGCCTCGCAGAAGCGGGGAGGGGCGATTGTTTTTCTCGCAAATTTTTGATAAAACAAGTTCGAGCATGGTCGTGAATATACTCCAATCAAATAAAAACAGTCCTATGGGCTGTTTTTTTTGTTTGGTCTTCGATGCTAGCGTCATACAGAGTTTATTCCACGAAATAGAACAAACTCTGCGCAAGATATTATAAAAGAGAAAATTCAATCAATGATTTTTTAATTTTCTTATCAGAAATTTCAAATCCTTGTTCATAGATTATTTCTTC
>JAYEKT010000035.1:0-3844 GCA_034716735.1 Patescibacteria group bacterium | reverse complement strand
CCAGAAAGTTTATTAGTGTAAATAAGGGCAACAAATTCTGCAAAGTTTTCAGGCGTAATTTTGAGCGTTCTAATTGAAATTTTATTTTCTGCCATTAAGCCACCAAGCTTAGAAAGAAGCCAGCCAGATACAAGTTTTATTAATTTCTTTTTATTTTTTTCCCAAATTTCTTCTTTTGTTCCGTCTACTTCTTCTAAAGATGGAAGCCACTCTTGTAATTCTGAAACAACCTGTTCAAAATAATTTGCGAGCGCTTCATTATCAATTATTGTTTGCGCATCAGAATAGGTTAATTTGTATTCATCTAAAAATCTTACTCGTTTTGTTTGAGGAAGTTCTGGTAATTCATTTTTCATCTTTTTTCTCATTTCATTTAAATCAAGTGGTGGTAAGTCCGGTTCTGGAAAATATCTATAATCGTGCGCTTCTTCTTTTGTTCGCTGTTGTTCTGTAACTCCTTTTTTTTCATTCCATCCGCGCGTAGACGATTCTTGTGGAAGTTTATCAAGTTTGCTTTGGCGTTTTATTTCATATTCTAACGCGCGTTCTACTGATTTAAATGAGTTTAGATTTTTGATTTCAATTTTAGGATTTAGTTTTGTTTTACCCTTTTCTCGCAAAGAGATATTTGCGTCGCAACGTAAATGACCTTTTTCCATGTCAGCATTAGAAATTTCAAGATAACGCATTATTAAACGAAGTTCTTGTAAAAATATCTTTGCTTCTTGTGGTGAGCGGAAATCTGGTTCAGTTACAATCTCAAGTAGGGGAGTTCCGCATCTGTTGTAGTCAATATAACTATAATCTTTATTATCTCCATGGATGTTTTTAGCAGCATCTTCTTCAAGGTGCGCTCTTGTAATTTTAATTCGTGTTCTTTCTCTCCCTTTTTTGGTTGGCGTTTCTATGTCTAAAAATCCTTCTATTGCAACTGGTTCATCAAATTGCGAAATCTGGTATGCCTTAGGTAGGTCAGGATAAAAATAATTTTTTCTATCAAATTTTGAGTTATCAGGAATTTTACAATTTAAAGCAAGGCCTGCGAGGACAGACCATTCAATTGCTTTTTTGTTTGCAACAGGAAGAATACCAGGATGCCCCATACAAATAGGACAAACCGTTGTGTTTGGCGACTGATTTTCACCGCCATTGTCGCAACTACAAAACATTTTGGATTTTGTCTTGAGTTGAACGTGTATCTCAAGTCCGATGACGGGTTCGTATTTCATAACTTATAACTCCTCCCTTTTCAAATCTTTATAAAGTATCACCACCGATGCTACAATTAATGGCACAAAGAAAATATAAACTGCATTTTGAACTGTAGTGAGTAGAAGAGTCAATATCTTAGTGCCTAAAGGATCGAGAGTGGTTTTTGTTAGAGCCAGTAATTGTCTTGTAGCGAAAACTAAAATCGTCGTGGTAAACCAACCTGCAAATGCCCAAAATAAATTTGGCGCAAAGTAACGCCAGGCAATCGCATACCATCTTCCTTTTGATAGTTCTTTGCTGGATTTTAATGATTCTTTAATGCCCTTGTTGTTTAAAACCATTTCATAGAGCGCAAAAACAAACCAAACAGTGAAGATAACTCCAGGAACAATCAATAATAAAAAACCACCAAGGTTAATTACTGCTACAAGCAAGCTTAACAGTAATGCGGGTACAAATATTCTGCAAGCATTATTCATGGATTCTGAAAGAACAACTTTTTTCTTTAATAGGTATTTATTTAAAACATCTATAAGTATAATACTTATCCATATTGCAACAAGAATTTGTGGAAGATTAGCGGCAAAACTAAGCAGACCCATTACAGTATAGTGTCCTGTATAATAAAATTCAATTAGATATAATCCAACTGAAGAAATTGAAGCAGCCAAAAATCCCCAGACAATGATTTTTAAAAGTGTTTTAAAATTAGTTTCGTAAAGTTTCCAGCTTTGCTGGATAATTTCTTTTACAGTTATCATAGACCTCCATGTCATTCCCGCGAAGCATGTGCCTGTGAAGGCAGGTAGCGGGAATCCAGTTAAATTATTAAACTTATTATAATTATACATCATCAGCTTTACAAAAATCAAGAAGTATGATAAAAAAGTGTTATAGATCTTTGAAAAGTTATTTGCCCTTCGGGCAAAGCCCTGCTATTTGTCTCCCTGCGGGAGATAAATAGGGTACATGCGAATAAAAAAAGAGGGGAGGCAGGAGATGAGTTACAGGGATAACTACGACTCATTGGTTCAAAAAAATGAGGCGCTGGAAAGAGAGAATGAAGAATTGAAAGTTAATATGATAGCCAAGTGGTCAAAGGAAGCAAGAACGGTTGGTAGGGTTATTGGAGTTGCTCTTTTGGTTGGTGTGATACTTATTGGTAGTATTTTTGGTGTCCCGCGATTTATAGAGATATATAGCGGTATCACAGATTCTGTATCTGTAGAAGAAAACACTACAGAACGACTTGAGGTTACTGGTGATTCTAATAGTATTGAAGTTGAATATTATAATAATGATGCGAGAATTGCTAAGCTCCAGACATTTTCTTATAATAGTGACAACAGATTGATTATTTATGGGCGTGGGGAGAGATTTGAAAGTGTAGGTATCCGTTTTAATGCAACAGAGGGAATGATGTCAGTATATACTAACGAAGGTTTGTTTAATTGTTCTGGTGGTGAGAACCAAGAATTGTGCCAATGGGGAAGCGCAAGATTTAATGAATGGATAAGAAGATTCCATAGTTTGGGGTCAAGAGAATTTATACAAAGAGAACTAGAGAGAGAAGCATCACTTCCCGAAAATTCTGAACAATATATTCCGCCTGCGCGGTAGAAAAATAAAGCCCCGACATTACGTCGGGGCTGTTTTAATTTTTGTAGGGGCAGGGCAGTGCCTTGCGCTTGCCCTCGTGGGTACTCATAAAGGGTTCCCCTACAGTACTTTTTCTAAAAATTTTTTTGCCTGTCTTTTGGTTTCTTCTAATGTGCCTTCTGTATTTAAATAAACTACTTTTGTACCAAGGTCCTTCCAGAATTTTTTAAACCAATCTGAATAAAATTCTTCCGCGGATTTGCGTAAAAAATCCAATTTTTCAAAAATTGCATCATCTTGTTTTCCTTTTCGTTCTGCAAGACGTTGAATTGCGGTTTCTGGTTTTAGTTTTGGAATTACTAGATAATTTGGGGGATTTTCACAAGCAAGTTTATTGCCGGGAATAGCCAAAACTTCTTCCAAAGACACAGAATTACCTTGAATTGGCTGATAAACCATTGAAGCAGCAACACTTCGCTCTTGTAAAATGATTTTTCCACCTTGTCTTGCAGGAATTAAAACCCTACGGTGTAAAATTTCTCTGTCCAAAGCATAAGCATGGGCTGTGCTTAACGCAGAATATTTTTGGGCATTGCTTCTAATAATTTCCTCTCGTATTGCCTCGCCAACCCAAGCAAAAGTCGGTTCTGCAGAAAGCAGAACATCAAAATTCTGAATTTCTTCATATTCTGGCAATCTTTTTTCATCTTTTTCAAAAGTTCTTAAATCAAAAACCTGTTTTCCTTCTTTTATAAGCATACTTGTCCATGTTTCTACAATTGTTCCTTTGCCACAGCAATCAATACCCTCAATGATGATTAGCATATTTTTTCCTCCTCCTTATTTTATTGTTTAATCAAATGAACTGAATAAATTATATCAAGAAGCTTTAATCTTGACAAATTTGCGCTTTTTAGTAAGATGTAAGTATATGGAAACAATTGAAGGTTTTTTTCGAAATATTATTATATCATGGCGACGTATTAGGCGGTGGCAGGGGAGAAATGAGGCAGAATTTGAAGATGACTTAATG
>JAYEKT010000034.1:6818-15250 GCA_034716735.1 Patescibacteria group bacterium | reverse complement strand
TCAAGCACGCGCGGAAAAACGATAATTTCAACTTGTCCGCTCATATCTTCAAGTTTTGCAAAAATCATTGGCTCATTTTTCTTTGTCTGAATCTGTTTCATAGAACTAATCATTCCGCCGATTTTAATGTTTCTCTGTTTAATTTTAGAAAGATTCTGGCAGGAAACAACAGATTCCCCCAACGCCTCGGCAAAATCACCAAATGGATGTTCGGTAATATATAAACCCAATAATTCTTTTTCCCATTTAAGCTTCACTTCTTTTAATGCGGGTGGGATTTCACGAAGTCGTAGCCCTGGCACCTCTATTGTAGAAGAAAGACTAAAAATATCTGTCTGGCATGTATTTAGATTTTTTTGGACCTCTCTATTATGTTCTAAAATTAATTCTACATTGGCAAGCAATTGCCCCCTCTCCCCCACTGAATCCATGGCGCCAGACTTAATCATGGATTCCAAGGATTTTTTATTAAAATTTTTAGATTGGATTCGAGAAACAAAATCGCTTAAATTCTTAAATTTTCCGTTTTTCTTTCTTTCTGTAATAATAACTTCTACTATATCAGAACCAACGTTTTTAATAGCTAATAGTCCAAAACGAATCTTGTTTGTATTTGGCACAACAGTAAAACGTGGAAAAGATTCGTTTATGTCTGGCGACAAAACATCTAATCCAATTGCTCTGCACTCTCCTACCTCTATGGTTATCCTATCAAGATTGCCAGAGTCACTATTCATTAGCGCTGCCATAAAACAATTTGGCCAATGAGCTTTTAGATAAGCTGTGCGATAAGCAATCATAGCATAGCAAGCGGCATGACTTCTATTAAATCCATACGCCGCGAAATCTTCCAATTTTTGAAAAATAGCTGATGCTAATTTTGGCTCTGCTCCGTTTGCTACCGCCCCTTCAACAAACTTTACTTTCATTTCGGCCATAAGTTTTGCAATTTTTTTCCCCATAGCCTTTCTTAAAGTATCTGCCTCTCCGCCAGTAAAACCTGCAAAATCTTTAGATATCTGCATAACCTGTTCTTGGTATACTGGAATACCGTAAGTATTTTTTAATGCATTTTCCATTTTGGGGTGCATATATTCTATTGTTTCGTGACCATTTTTTCTTTTAATAAAACTGTCAATAAATTGTAATGGCCCTGGACGATAAAGAGCAACCATGGCTATGATATCCTCTATATTGGTTGGTTTTAATTCTTTGATATAACGTTTCATTCCAGCAGATTCAAGTTGAAATACGCCAGTAGTTTCAGCTCTACTCAACAGCTCAAACGTTTTTTTGTCATCCAGCGGAATATTATTAATATCTACTTTTTTTTGATGGATTGCTTCTACAATTTCTAAAGTGTCCTGGATAATGGACAAGTTGGCAAGCCCTAAAAAATCCATTTTTAAAAGACCCACGTCTTCTATTGGATGTAGGGAATATTGCGTCACAATTTCCACATCTCCGCCTTGTGCCCTTTGCAATGCTGTATATTCTGGCAACGGCTTATCGCTAATAACTACGCCGCAAGCATGTTGAGACGCGTGACGAATTGTTCCTTCTAACTTGGTAGATAAATCTATTAAATGCTTTATTTGTGCGTTTTCCTTGTATAGTTTATTTAATTCAGAAACTTTCTTTATGTGTTCGGGCAATGGAACGTGCCTACCCTGTTGAGGGGGTGGAATTAATTTTGCTATGCTATCCACCTCAGCATAGGGTATTCCAAGCACCCGTCCAACATCGCGCACAACTGCGCGCGCCATCATGGTTCCAAAGGTAATAATCCCCGCCACCTTATCCTCGCCATATTTTTTTGTTACATATTCAATAACTTTGTGACGTTTAATATCTGAAAAATCAAGATCAATGTCGGGCATTGATATTCTGTCTGGATTTAAGAATCTTTCAAAAAGAAGTTTGTAATGAATTGGGTCAATATCTGTGACACCCAAAACATAAGAAACAATAGAACCGGCTGCGCTTCCACGTCCAGGACCAACGACAATCCCTTCACGTTTTGCAAAATTAACAAAATCTTGAACAATCAAAAAATAAGATGCATAACCCATTCTTTCTATGGTAGAAAGCTCAAATTCTAATCGTTCTCTTATTCTTGGTGTAATTTCTTTATAGCGTTTTTTTAATCCCTCTTCGCAAAGTTGACGTAAATAATCTGCATCTGATACTCCTTCTGGCGTTTTAAAGGTTGGTAAAATATCTTTTCCTAAATCTAATTCCACATTACATCGTTCAGCGATTTTCACTGTATTTTCTAATGAACTCGGCACATGACCAAATGCTTCAGCTATTACTTCGGGCGATGTCATTGAATAGTCTTCATTGCGCATTGTAAGGCGCGTTGGGTCATCAACTGTTTTTCCAGTTTGAATACAAAGAAGAGCATCTTGCGCTTCTGCATCTTCTGGCAAAACATAATGAATATCTTTTGTGACAACCATACCTAAACCAGTTTTTTTTGAAAGTTCAATCATCTGCTCATTAACTTTTTGTTGTTCTTGCATTTCTGGGTGATGCTGAAGTTCTAAATAAAAATTTTCTCTTCCAAAAATTTCTGCATATTCTAATGCCACTCGTTCTGCTTTTTCATTATCATTATTCATAAAAGCGCGCGGAATTTCTCCTGCCAAACACGCAGAAAGCGCAATCACACCTTTTGAATATTTTCTTAAAACATCTTTGTCCACACGGGGTTTGTAATAAAAACCCTCAAGATGCCCAATGCTTGTAATTTTTAAAAGATTTTTATAACCCTCATCATTTTCTGCGAGCAAAACTAAGTGGTATCGCTTGTCATCAATTCTCGGTCGCTTGTCTGTCATCTTGTCTATCGCAAGATAAACTTCAACTCCAATAATTGGTTTGATTTCATGCTTTTTGCATGTTTTATAAAACTCAATCATGCCATACATTGAACCATGATCTGTGAGAGCAAGCGCGTCCATCCCCAATTCTTTGGCGCGCAAAACAAGGTCTGGGATTTTTCCCAAACCATCTAATAAAGAATAATGGCTGTGAGTGTGAAGATGAACAAATTTAGACATAGCGCCTTTTAGATTTTATCATATTAAAACTGAAAGGCAAAATCTGTCAAAAATTAAATACGTAAATAGTATTTACGTATTTAATTTTTTGAGGGCAACCCTGCACCACGTTGGGTACAGGGTAATTTTGAACTAAAATTCAAAATTAAAACCCCGGAAATTAATCCGAGGTTAAAAACAATTACTCTGCCAATTCAATAAACATTTCCTCCAACTCTGCGCCGTCTTCATGGCTTGGAAGCAAATGAAAAACTTCTGGAATACCTTCAGGGAAATATTTTTCCCATGCTCTTCGCCAATCTTCTAGAGAATGCCAACAGCCACCATCATCTAAAATCAAACTACCTTCACCACCACAACTCGGGTAAATCTCCATCTGTTGGCGTTCAATAGGTTCAACTATGTCTGATAGGCGGTAAAGAAGGTGCCCAACTGTGTCATCCATCCCATCCCACATACAATCATAATACCCAACCAAGGCCAAAAAGAAAAAAAGTTCTATACCTTCGTCTCTAAGTACTCGCTTTTCCCTAAACAACTGAACTAAGCTTTTAAGATTATCTATGTCCGCTGTCGGTAGGATTGAAATCATTTTTCCTCCCATCATTGTTTTTGTTTTTCAAAAAACTACTTCGTTTCAAAATACCATAATTTAATAAGATTGTCAAGATTTCGTTCTCTCTTTTCGTTCTCTTTTTAAAATACCCCAACCTAAGTCAAGGTATCAAGATACTCAATCAAGAGTTCTTCGGTGAGTTTTTTTGCTCCTTTTTCTCTGGCAAAAGCATGTGCTTTTCTAAGAACATCGCTGTAAATTGTATCATTTGCAAAAACTCTTGTCCGTAATCTTTCAGATGTTACTAGTGAAACTTGAATTTTCTGCAATTTTCCATCCTCTTGAAAAAAAGCAAAAATTTGTGTAGACATCATTTATTTTCCACCAGTAATAATCATGTCACCCCAACCTGACTGCTGAACTTTATCTCGCTCACAAGGACATAGATTGCCAATATAAAAACACCCTTGGCCATTCCCATTGCGTTCCTCCCTTGTTGTTTTTTCTTTTTTTGTATTTAAAATTCCCCCCCTGATTTCTTATTCATCTTTTTTCCTGCTAGATATTTTACAACTTCTTTTGCAACTTCAACCATCAAGCCAAGATGCGTTGCCGAACGATCCAATGCTTTTTCAAACTTTTCAATCTTTTCTTTTATATCGTGAACTACCTTAAAAACATTTCTAAGTATCATTATTGCATAGAACATTATCCAGCAAGAAAAAATTGTAAATAAACCAACGCAAACAGCAATTACTATATATAATAAATCTTTTGATGTTTCAAACATATTTTTTAAATGTTAATAAATTAAATTCTTAAATTAGCTTTTAATTTTTTTTCTAATGCTCGCGCAATCTCCCCCATCACTTCATCTACTTCATTAGATTCTAAAGTTCGCTCTGATGAAGAAAATTCTAAATGAAAAGCAAAACTTTTTTTATCCCCCTCAATCCCCTTGCCTTTGTATAAATCAAAAAACTCAATATCTTTTAAAAATTCTCCTCCAAACTTTTGAACAATTTCATCTACATCTTTCCAAAGAACATCCTGTGGAACAACAATAGATAAATCACGCGAAACAGATGGATAAAGCGGTAACGATTCAAATTTTTTGGATTCTTTAGCATTTGAAATAATTTTTTCTAAATCTATTTCAAAATAAGCAACACTATCTTTTATCTTCCATTCTTCTTTTTCTTTTGGATTTAATAAATTAAGTTTTAAAATCCATGAAGATTTTTTTTCAGATAAATTCATCTTATCTAAAACATACGATACTATTCCGCTAATTTCCCTATACAAACCTACATCATCTGATTTTGACACAATTACACCTGCAAGACGTAATTCCTCTGGATTATAAACTTTACCAACCTCAAAAATTTTAACTTCATCAAATTTTCGCGCGTTTCGTGACGCTACACCCAACAATCGTGGCAATAAAGTTGTTCGCATAAATCGTTGGTCTGGATTTATTGGATTTTCAACTTCAAGATGTTTTGTTTCTTCAAGCCCCATTGGTTTCATCTGCTTCTCGCCGTAAAAAGAATAATTATAAACTTCGTCAAAACCCACAACTTGCATTAAATTTTTGATTTTACCCTCCCATTTTAATTTTTTATCTTCCTCTAATGGAACAAGCTCGCCGTTCAAAAATTTATCAGGCAATTTTTCATAACCATAAACCCGCGCGACTTCTTCAATTAAGTCGGCTACGCAATTCATATTCTGTCTCCATGATGGAATCGCAACATCCCAACTACTACTTACTTCAAATCCCAAAGAAACAAGAATTTTCTTAACTTCTTGGGGTTTTATTTCAACTCCAAGCAATTTATTAAGATAATCTAATTCTAATTTTATTGTCTTTTTTTCTGATTTGATTTTAAGTGGCGCGACATTTCCTTTTAAAACCTCACCGCCACATAATTCTTGAACTAAGGCAGCTGCTCGATTAATTGCTTGCTCGGTCAAAGTCGGGTCAAAACCCCTTTCAAAACGCGTTGAACTTTCTGAACGAAGTCCAAGTTTTTTACTTGTTAATCGCACTGATTTTGGATTGAAAATTGCAGATTCTAAAATTATATTTTTTGTTCTTCTATTAACCAATGTCTCTGCTCCGCCCATAATCCCAGCAATTGCAACTGGTTTTTTATCATCTACGATTACAAGCATATCTTTTTCTAAATTATAAGTTTGTTCATCTAATGCTAAAATCTTCTCGCCTTTTTTGGCATTGCGGATAACCAATTTTTTACCACTTAACTTATCAGTATCAAAAGCATGAAGCGGTTGTCCCATTTCAAATAAAACAAAATTTGTAATATCAACAACATTGTTTATTGAACGGACTCCCATTGATTCTAATTTTTCTTTTAACCATGCTGGCGATTCACCAACTTTTACATTTTTAATAACTGCTGCAAGATATTGCGGGCATAATTCACTATTTTGAATTTCAACTTTTACCTCACTACTTGCAAATTTTTTTGATTCTTCTACATCTATTTTGGGAAACTTGACCATATTGCCAGTTAAGGCAGATACCTCGCGGGCAAGACCTAAAATAGAAAAACAATCATTTCTATCTGGAGTGATAGATAAATCCAAAACATCTCCATTAACTTCTTCCACTTCAAAACTTTTGAACATCAAAAGTTCAGCCAGCTTTTCTGGTGATAAATTTATTTTGATGTAATCTTTTAACCAGTTTATTGGAAGCAACATAATATAAAAATTAAAATTCTAATCTGTGTTATCTGTTAGTAAAATTTGTGGTCAAAATTGTTTTATAAATCTCAAATCCCCGTTATATGATAAACGGATGTCGTTGATTCCATAATACAACATCATAAATCTGTCTATTCCTAACCCAAAAGCAAAGCCAGTGTATTTTTTTGAATCAACCTTCATATTTTCCAAAACTTTTGGATGAACCATTCCAGCGCCGAGCATCTCCAACCAGCCAGTTTGTTTGCACGCGCTACATCCTTTGCTGTCGCAGATAAGGCAGGACATATCCACCTCAATTCCTGGTTCTACAAAAGGAAAATAACTTGGGCGAACTCTGATTTTTGCTTTTTCTCCAAAGATTTTTTTGACAAAAACTCTAAGTGTAGAAATTAAATTTGCCATACTGACATTTTCGTCAATCACCAACCCCTCGCATTGATAAAAATTTGTTTCATGTCCAGCATCAACTGCTTCATGTCTAAAAACTCTACCCGGAACAATCAAACGAACTGGCGGTTTTCTTTTTTCCATTGCCCTAAGCTGAACAGATGAAGTGTGGGTTCGGAGCAGACGAGGCAATGCCTCATTTCTACTTTTTTTAATGTAATAAGTATCCCACATATCGCGCGATGGATGCTCTGCTGGGATATTTAATAAATCAAAATTATATTCTTCTGTTTCAACCTCTGGACCATCAACAATTTCAAAACCCATTGAAACAAAAACATCTGTAACTTTTTTTGTAAATTGCGTAATTGGATGAAGATGCCCGACTTCTGGTTTTTTGGGTGGTAATGTGTAATCAAATCCCCTGTCAGTTCTTTTACCAACAAGATTATTCTTTTTTTCTTTGAGCATCTCTTTTATTTCTTTTTTCAAAGCATTAGCAAGAGGACCAATTTCTTTTTTTTGCTTAACAGTTAATTTTTTAAGACCTCGTAAAATTTTTGTAATTTCTCCATCTTTACGACCCAAAAACTGCGTTTCTATTTTTTCAAGCGACTTTAAATCTTTGGCTTGATTCACAAGCTCAAGAACATCTTTTTTTATTTTGTTTAGATTAGTTTTCATATCCCCAATGATTGTCTTAATACTTCCAAGATTTTTCCGCCAAATCTTGTGAAATCTCGATAAGTTACAAGAACAACAAGCAAAAGAAGAAGTGTAAATCCGATATTATGGATTATATTTTCAATTTTTCGATTAACTGGCTTGCCACGAATTCCTTCAATAATAAGAAAAATGAAACGCCCGCCATCCAATGCAGGAAATGGAAAAAAATTAATTATCGCGAGATTAATTGAAAGCAATGCGGTAAACTGCAAAAGATACATCAATCCCAACCGAGCAACCTGTCCGGTAAGAACTGCTATTCCCACAGGACCTGAAATATCTACTGCAACCTCGCCAGTAGTTACTAAATTTTTAAGAAGCGCTCCAAATGCCCGTAAAATTTCTTGCAGAAAGAATCCTGTTTCTTTTATACCCTCCCATGGCGCTAAATACCATGGATATGAAACGATTCCAACTTGCGCCATTCCTATGCCAAAACCAATCGTATTATATTCTGGCAGATATATTGGCGCAATTTCTTTTGAAAATTCTTCTTCACCTCGTTTAATTTTTACGTTTAAAAGAATGTTTTCATTAATATCTGTAAAATCGCTAAACGCTTGCATTTTTTCAAACTTGATATCATCAACTGATAAAATCACATCTCCCATTTCAAGACCAGCTTCTTCTGCTGGCGAATCTTTTACTACTGTGATAACTTGAATTTCTGCATCGCGAACTTTTGCGCGAGGAGAAATATCATCATAAATTGCCTGTGGAAGTCCAATTCCAAATCCAATAGATAATAATACCGCGGCAAGAACCACATTCATTGCAACACCTGAAAATAAAATCAGCGCTTTTTGCCAAATTTTTTTATTTACAAAACTGTCAGGGTCTTCTGCTCCTTCCCCTGCCTCTCCTTTTATTTTAACAAAACCGCCAATAGGAATCCAGTTAAGAGAATAAATTGTGTTTTTTAGATTCGCATCTGTGGGCTTGGATTTTCCGACAAATTTCCA
>JAYEKT010000034.1:0-6718 GCA_034716735.1 Patescibacteria group bacterium | reverse complement strand
TCTAAACGGTTCCCTCTTTTCCTTTCTTCTAAAAACTTCTTTTGCTTAAGACGTGTTATTTCTTTTTTGATTTCATACTTAGAATCACTACGATAATAAGTACCTCGAGCTATGCTCGGATGTTCAAATGCATCTACAAAGAGTGTTACGCTATCAAACGTGTTTTCTAAAATAGCAAGTAGCATTCTTTTTGCTAAATCTTTTTTAGATTTTTTGTCAGGTTTTTTGATTTCGTGATTTGTTTTCTTTTGGATTTCCTTTTTCACCATAAATTTATTACTTAGAAATTGCGCACTTTTGGTACGGCCGTACTATATTTGCGCAATTAAATTTTTGGTATTTTTTAATACTTTTTTAGTGTGTATTATTTTAGTATGCGTTATTTTAGTATGCGTTATTTTAGTGTGTGTTATTTTAGTGTATGTTGTTTGCTATATCATTGTAAAATTGCCTTCTGGATTTTAATATCTCTCCCCAGCCATTTGGAATTGTATATCATTGTAAATTAGTGCTTTTGCTATTTTTCTATTGTATGTTATTTATTATATCATTGTAAAACTGCTTTTTGAATTTTTATATCTCTCCCCAACCACTTGAAGGCGAGGTTTTGGGCGTGGAGGGTGAGGTCGCTTAGAAAAAATTTATTTGGAGTAGATTCAAATTTTATTTCACTTTCTACAAGATATTGTTTTAAGTCCTTTGACACCTCTTCTGCTGAATCTACGATTGCAACCTGCCTGCCAATCTTTTTCTGGATAATATCTTTTAAAAATGGGTAATGAGTACATCCTAAAATCAAAGTATCTATTTGTTTGGATTTTAATGACGAAAGATATTTTCGGACAATTGTTTTTGTCTCTGGTTTGTCTATCCAGTTTTCTTCAACAAGAGATACTAAAAGCGGACAGGGTTGTGAGAAGGTTTGGATTTGTTTGTTGATATGAGATTCTTCGCTTCGCTCAGAATGACAAAAAAGAAGCTCAGAATGACAAAGTATCTCTCTTTCATAAACCTTACTTCCAATTGTTGCGCGGGTGCCAATTACGCCGATTCGCCCGTTCTTTGTAATCTCAACTGCTTTTTTGGCAGATAGTCCAATTACTTCAAAAACCGGTAAATTAAATTTTTCTTTCAAAGATTCTACTGCAACAGATGAAACAGTGTTGCATGCCACAACTAAAATCTTCGCGCCTTGTTTAACTAAAAAATCCGCGTCCTCTAACGCGTATTTTATTATTGTTTCTCTGCTTTTTGCGCCATATGGCGTTCGCGCAGTATCTCCAAAATAAACAATTGGAAATTCAGGTAGTTGACGCATTACTTCGCGAACCACAGTTAATCCTCCCAAACCTGAATCAAAAATTCCTATCATACTGATAATAATTTTGAAATTTCATCTCTCTTCTCCTCCATCAGCTCCTTAGTTTTTGCTTCAAGGTTTAAACGAAGAAATGGTTCAGTGTTTGATGGTCGGACACTAAGCCACCAATCTTCAAATTCTATTTTAACACCATCAAGATGTGAGATGTCTTTTGCTCCCTCACTATACTTCTCTTCAACTTGTTGAATCTTTGCTTCTTTGTCTGCGACTTCAAAATTAATTTCGCCTGTATGGTGATACTGCGATTGTAGAGACGTTACATGCAACGTCTCTACGGACATTTCTACTAAAAACATTAGCATTGTAAGCATTGAACTCTCTGCGCTAAAAAACGAACCATAATAAAAATGTCCGGACATTTCTCCACCCAAGATTGCATTTTCTTTTTTCATTGTTGCTTTCATAAATGAATGGCCAACACGCGAAACTACTGCCCTGCCTCCTGCTTTTTCTACTTCTTCAGGCACAGACCAGCTTGAAATAATATCATAAACAATAGTTCTGCCAGGATTTTCTTTCAAAAGTTTTTTTGCCAAAATTATTGTTGTAATATCTCCACGCAAAGGATTTCCTTTTTCATCAATAAATTTGCATCTGTCGCCATCTCCATCAAATGCAATACCTAAATCACATCTGTTTTTAATTACTGCTTTTTTCAAATCTTTTAAATTTTTTTCTTCTGACGGGTTTGGTTGATGATTTGGAAAATCGCCATCTGGATCTAAATAAAGCGGGATAATTTTACATGGTAAATCTTTAAAAATTCGTTTAAGCGGGATACCAGCCATGCCATTACCAACATCAATTGCAATTTTTAAATCTGCAATTTTTTTAATATCAACTATTTCGTATATTTTTTTAATATAAGGTTCTAAAACGTCAAATTTTTCAATCTTCCCACAAATGGCATTAGAAAAATTATTTCTAAGAACCATATCTCTGATTTCTTCCATTCCGCTTCCACCGCCAATTGAAGACACGTCAGAATTAAATAATTTCAAACCACCATATTCTTTTGGATTATGTGACGCGGTAATCATTATGCCAGCGTCATTTTCTTCATAATTTGCTGTGGCAAAATCTAACATTGGTGTTGTACACATCCCAATATCAACAACATCTGCTCCTTGCGCTGTAATACCACGCGCCAAGGCATCAAAAAGTTCTGGTGAGGAAACGCGCATATCGCGTCCTACTGCAATCTTTTTCGCCTTTGTAAAAACTACTATTGCGCGTCCAACCTTATACGCAATATCTTCATTAATCTCACTTGGATAAATCCCCCTTATGTCGTATGCTTTAAAAATTTTTGTGTTCATATGTTTTGTGTTATTACTAAAAACATTATATAATAGAAGAAAGAAATTAACAATTAAAATTGTTTTCTTGCTTATGGATGCAAAAATTATCATCTACATCGTTTTAGGGGGTTTGGGGGTTTTAGCTCTCTGGCTTGTTGTTATCTATAACGGCTTAATCATAAAGAGGAACCGTGTGGAGGAAGCATGGTCAGATATAGATGTTCAGCTTAAAAGACGTTATGACTTAATTCCAAATCTAATTGAAACAGTAAAGGCGTTTGCTAAACATGAGTCAAAAGTTTTTAAAGAAGTAACTGAAGCGCGGACAAATGCGATAAACGCAAAGACGCCATGCCAGCATGCGCAAGCAGAAAATGTTTTAACCAATGCTTTGAAATCTGTTTTTGCTGTGGCAGAAAGTTATCCAGATTTAAAATCATCACAAAATTTTCTGCAATTACAAGATGAATTATCAGACGCGGAAAATAAAATTCAGGCAGCAAGAAGATTTTATAATGGAAATGTTCGCGATTTCAATATCAAACTTCAAATTTTCCCAACCAATCTTATCGCAGAAACATTGAAATTTAAGAAAAGAGATTTTTTTGAAATAGCAGACGAAAAAGAGAGGAAAGTACCAAAGGTAGAATTTTAAAGTTATGTATTCCCAGATTGATAGGAACAAACGACGTTCAATAATCCTCGTAATGATTTTTGTGGCTGTCATAATTTTATTAGGTTGGATTTTTGGGAAAATTACTGGCTATGGTTATGCGGGATTATGGATTGCTGTGATTATTTCAATTGTAATGTCGCTTTTTTCTTATTATTCTGGTGATAAAATAGCGCTTGCAACATCTGGCGCAAAAGAAATCAAAAAAACTGATAATCCTTATGTTTACAGAATGGTTGAAAATCTTTGTATCACCGCTGGTCTACCAATGCCAAAAGTTCATATCATTTCAGAACCAGCAATAAATGCTTTTGCAACTGGCAGGGATCCTGAACATGCATCAATTGCAATTACACAAGGCGCGATTGATAAATTGGAAAATGAAGAGTTAGAAGGTGTTATTGCGCATGAATTATCACATGTCAAAAATTACGATATTCGGCTGATGATGATTGTTATTGTACTTATCGGAATTGTGGTTTTAATGTCTGATATGTTAATAAGATTTCAATTTTTTGGGCACAGAAGGAGCAGAGAATCAAATCAAATTGGCGCAATTCTTTTAGTAGTAGGAATTATCCTTGCAATCCTTTCCCCTATTTTCGCGCAGTTGATTCAACTTGCGATTTCAAGAAAAAGAGAATATTTAGCAGATGCATCTGGCGCGCTTTTAACAAGATATCCAGATGGATTAGCAAACGCATTAGAAAAAATTGGGAAACAGGGACAAGCGCTCAAGCGCGCAAACAATGCAACAGCGCATTTGTATATTTCAAATCCATTTGGAAAGAAAAAACGACTTTTCGCAAATTTATTCGCAACACACCCGCCTGTTGAAAAAAGAGTGGCAGAATTACGTAAAATGACAATATAAAAATATGGCAAACGAACAATCATGGGGAGCGCAATTTAATAGCAACAGAGCGCAAACTGTGACTGCAAAAAAGAAAGAAGAAATCAAGAAAGGTTTAATGGCTAAAGCTGGAGAAAAAGCCGTAGAACCGATTCAAGCGCTTACCCAAAAGGCCTTAAGATTTTCGTGGCTTAATCTTATTACCAGCTACGGTCTTACGTTTTTATATATCGGCTTTCACGCCATTATGAAATATGCTGGCGGAATTTTTTCACACTTCTTCTGCAGATTAGGAGAAGAAGGATTGTTTGGTTTAACTCCGCCACCGCCAAAAGAAGTGCCTGGCTTAATTGATGCAACAGAATGGTCGGAAAAAATTGTCGTACTATCTGCATTTTGTATTTTTGGTTTAATGATTCTTGTTGTTTTTGCGCAAATTGTGTTTCTGGGTTGGATAACAACAGAAACTATAGAAGTAATTTCTGAAATGGGATTATCAGGGATAGCAACATTCGTTCGCGGTTTACTTTAAAAATTTTAACGCATTTAATCTAAAAATGTTATGATTCCACTTAAAAAAATTCTTTTGATAAGTTTATTCGCCTTGGTTTCAATTGGCATGGCCTTTGGAATTTATTTTTTATTTTTCCGAGCAGAACCAGAACCACCAATAATTGAAAAACCAGAAGAAAGTGTTTTGCCTGTTACTGGTCTGCCAGACGCAGAAGAAGCGTCCGAACGTCCGACAGAAGAAGAGTTGCTACCAGGTGTATCCTCTGTTGCTCGGGGCGGTTTAACTCTTGTAAGCTCTCTCACAGAAGCAAGAGCTATAGGCGCCTCTCTTTCAGTAGACGGAAAAACGATTAATTATTATAATCGCGATGATGGAAAATTTTACAGCTTAACGTCAGAAGGAGACACAATAACACTTAGCGACAAAACATTTCATCAAGTCCAAAACGTGACATGGTCATCTGATAAAAATACTGCTGTTCTTGAATATCCTGACGGCTCTAATATCATCTACAACTTTAGAACTGAAACACAAACAACTCTTCCAAAACACTGGCAGGAGTTTGATTTCTCTCCTGATGATACGCAAATTGTCGCAAAAAGTTTAAGTTCTGATCCAACAAACAACTGGCTTGTGGCAGTTGATGCAGACGGCGCAAACATGCAAACTGTAGAACTTTTGGGGAATAATGCAAATAAAGTACACGTAAACTATTCACCAAACGGACAAGTAGTTGCTTTTTCACATACTGGCGAAGCCCAAGGATTTTCAAGACAGGACATTATTCTTATTGGCATGCATGGTGAAAACTTTAAGGCATTACGAGTGGATGGACTTGGATTTCACGCCAAATGGTCAAAAACTGGCGACCGCCTGCTTTATGATGTCCACAACGCGGATTCGGATTACAAACCAATACTTTGGATTTCAGACGCATCTGGAGAAAATATTGGAACAAACAAACGAAATCTTGGATTAAACACTTGGGCTGACAAGTGCGCTTTTGCAAGCGAGCGAATTCTTTACTGCGCTGTTCCACAAACCCTAAGTAGAGGCGCTGGATTTCAACCAGCTACTGCTGATAAAATCCCTGATGTTTTTTATAGGGTAGACACATCAACAGGAATCAAAACAATGATTGCGTCCACATCTGGAGATTATACTGCGGAAAATTTAATGGTGTCATCAGATGGACAATATCTATTTTTTACAGAGAAACAGACAGGGGTTATTGAAAAAATACAGTTGAGATAATTCTCTTGTCATTCCTGCGAAGGCAGGAATCTATAATTTTTATTTAATGGATCCCCGCCTGCGCGGGGATGACAAACACCATGACGACTCGTAAATTTTACATTGCATTTGCAATTCTTGTTTCGCTAGTGATTCTCACACTAGTTGCTTTTACTTTAGTTATTGCTCTTCCAATGCTACAAAAAATGTTGGGGGTGGAAATCAGCAAGCCAAAAATAACTTTTGAAAAACCTCTTGTAAATCCTTTGAATCCTGTGCTTGGCCCCAATGACGCCAAACTAAAAATTGTTGAGTTTAGTGATTTTTTGTGTCCGATTTGCAAGCAAACCTCTCCAGAAATAAAAAGATTGGCAAAAAATTATCCTGACGATGTTCAAATCATCTGGAAAAATTTCCCAAATACTCAACTGCATCCTACGGCATCTATTGTAGCAATTGCAGCGCAATGCGCTAATGAACAAGACAAGTTTTGGGAATATCATGATTTGGTATTTAAAAATCAAAGTTCTTTGGCAGATGATAGTGTTGGTCCCATGCTTCTTGGATTGGCAGATGTTGTGGGGGTTATAAAAACGGACTTTATAAAATGCTTATCATCTCCAGAAACTCTTGCTCAAATAACTAAAGATTTTGAAGAAGGCCGAGCTTTGAGCATTGATGGCACGCCTTATCTTTTTATAAATGACGTAATAAAAATCAGTGGCAGTATGCTTTATGAAGAATTACAAGAATATCTACAATA
>JAYEKT010000033.1:0-3903 GCA_034716735.1 Patescibacteria group bacterium | reverse complement strand
GAAGGGCGAATTTCATATTTCTCACAAAGTTTTTTTATAACTACAGAAGATACTAATTTCATAATTCTATTTTCCTCCGTCTAAAAATATATCCTTCTCATCATCTTTTTTAAATACTAAATAAAATAAATTCATTGCTGCTGCTAAAATAAATAAATATGTCCAACTATTTTCTATTGAAACTAATGATAAAATAATTATTCCCGTTATTGCCGCAGTACTCTTACCAACAGAAAGCGCCATTTCTCTAAAAATAACCGAACGCATTACACTTGATTTTTTGGCATCATTATAAGTTATTGCCGCCATTGGCAAAGCGATTATGATGCGGGATATTCTGTGTCCAACATCAATTAAGAAAACACCAAAAAACTTTGTTACAAAAACACGAACTACCCAAAGAATAGAGGTTAAAATTGCTCCTGCGCGAATCAATCCCATGTGATGCCGCCTGTGGTCTATTGCGCGACCAATAAAAATTGCCACCACAATACTTACTAAAATAGAACCAGAAACCAAAAATCCTATTTTGTCATAATTAACAACAACTGTATAAACAAACACTGGCCAAATAGCAATATTTATCATTTGTCCTCCAAAACCCAAATATCCACAAAATTTTCTTCGTTTTTCTTTTCTAAACAAATCTTTAAACGCTCTTTTATACAAAAAGGAGCTTGGTTTAAATTTTTCTGGGGTTATAAGCAAGGGGATGTTTGATAATAAAATAAGAACAGCGACCATGACAAAAAGAACCTTAAATCCCAAAAAAGTAATAATCAATCCGCCTGTAGCAGGACCTACTACTGAAACAAGAGCCGCGATTAAATAAAGATTACTAATTTCTCTACCTCGTTCTTTTTTCTCCCCAAACCTCGCAAAATCTGCATGATAACCTGGCCAATAAAGTATTTTTCTAATTGATATTGCCAAAATCGCAACAACAACAAAAAGATAATGAAATGGTATAGCAAAAAGCGCAAGATAATAAAGGATTAAAAACGGGGCGCTAAAAAGCATGACATGTTCATAGCCCTGCATACGAGCAATTTTCCCGCCCAATGGTAATAATACAAAATAAAGAATATAGATAAGCAAATAAAAAATTAGGATTCCACGCAAACTAAAACCCAAAGTATAAAGATAGATTGGTTCAAAAATCGCCACGGCGCTTGTAGCGAAATTTAAAATCAAAACCGACGAAAATAATTCTTTCATCTGCCGACTTATGTGATTGGCAAAATATTTGTGCCCGATTTTTTCTACGATGTTTCTGAGATGCATATTGGTCCTTCTCTAAGTACTTTAACTTTCCCTTTTTTGACTTTTATAATCGTAGAAGAATTAACTTTCTTAAGTCGTCCTCCATTAATTATTAAGTCTGGTTGATGTTTTTTATTCTTTAGTTGCTCTACTATACACTTTACACTATAACAAGGTGGTTTGTCTGTAAGATTTGCCGATGTTGAAACAATCGGTCGGTTTAATTTTTTTGAAATCTGCCTGCAAAGTTTATGCGCTGGAACTCTTACACCAACATCATCTAAAATTAAAGATAATGATCCTGGCCAATATTTACTTGCTAATTTTATTTCTTTAGGCGACATCTTAAAATGTTTTTTGACCATTTTTAAATCCGCGCAAATTAAAAGAACGGCCTTTTTTTTAGGCCTTCCTTTTATATTATAAATTTTTTTGACAGCTTCTTTATTTGTTGAATCACAACTAAAACCATAAGAAGTTTCGGTTGGTAAGACAACGACTCCCCCTTTTTTTAATAAAGATACAATTTCACTAATTTTGTATTTTTTAGTAATCTCCATTATTTCTTAAACTTTTTAAGATATGCTTCTATGAATTCATCCAAATCACCATCAAGCACTCCCTCGGTATCTTGCGTTTCGTAATCTGTCCTGTGGTCTTTCACCATTTTGTATGGGTGCAAAACATAAGAGCGGATTTGTTTTCCCCACTCTGCCGAAACATGCTCTCCGCGAATTTCTTTCATCTCTTCTTTCTTTTCTTTTTCATAATACTTAAATAATTTCGCGCGCAAAATTTTCATTGCCGTCTCTTTGTTTTGCTGTTGCGAACGTTCGTTCTGACAGGAAACTGTAATGTTTGTTGGTTCATGAACAATGCGGACAGCAGAATAAGTTGTTTGGACAGATTGTCCGCCATGTCCAGATGATAAAAATGTATCAATACGCAAATCTTTTGAATCTATCTTAATTTCCTCAACATCTTCAAGTTCTGGTAAAATCTCAACCATGGCAAAAGAAGTGTGTCGCATTTTTTCTGCATCAAACGGAGAGATGCGAACCAAACGATGGACACCTGATTCAGATTTTAAATGTCCATATACATAATATCCTTCCACAAAAACTGTCACACTTTTAATTCCTGCTTCACCACCGCGATGCTCATCTAAGATTTTTGCTTTGAAATTTTTCTTTTCACAATATCTAAGCAACATCCGCAAAAGCATTTCCGTCCAATCCTGCGCTTCTGTTCCACCTGCCCCAGCATGAATAGACATTATTGCATTGTTCTTGTCATACTTGCCAGAAAATAAAAGAAAAAACTCCAACTTCTCCACACGAGATTGAAGTTCTTTTAGTTCTTCCTCGTCTTTTGCTTCTTTTATATCTTCTTCTAAGTCCTCAAAAGTTTTTATTCTTTCAGATAAAAAAGCGTATCGCGAAGATGCGCGACGCGCGCGTTCTGCATCTTTCCAAAAATTCGGCGCAGACATTTCTTTCTCTAACTCTTTGATTTCTTTTTTTGTTTCAGCAATGTCAAAGATACTGTCTTAAATCTGCGGCCTTTTGTTGTAGTTCTTTTATAGTCATAAATTACAAATTGATTTTTTTGGCATATTTACCAAGAATTGGTATTTCCCACTTCTCTCCTTTGATTGCTTGGAAAAAACCATAGATGGAAACAAAGGCAAGACCTAATGCAATAAGCCAGCCAAACACAGGAATCCAAAAAATAAGTCCACCAAAAAACCAAATCACCGCTAAAAGCAAACCTTGTTTTCCATGAAATTGAGCAAATTTATCTTTCTTTCTTAAAATTAACGGCACAAGGCAAAGTATCCAAAGATACCCAATTGCCGCGATAAATCTGCTAGTTTTTATTTCTTCTTCCATGATTTTATTATATCAAAAATAAATTATTTTGCAATAAAGTAGAGACGCCCTGGCGGGGCGTCTCTACAAAATAAATTTTAACTAATTCACGCGATTTCTTGCTCAACCAATGGTTTGATATTGTGCATTTGAGTTTCAATTGCCTGAAAAGTTTGAAGCGCGTGGGATGGGCAGACATTGAGTTTATACATAACCTCTTCGGTGAGGTTTATATCTTCCAATGAAAGATTATAGGCGACGAAATCGGTTTGAAGCATTCCGTCTTGAAGATAACAATTTGGTTTTTGGAGAACAAAAAAACCGTCGCTTGAGATGGTTGGACTTGGATTTAAAAAATCTGGTTTCATTTTGTTTTTATTTTTTTGTTCCCCCTGGAATTTAGATTAAAAGGCCGAGGAGGTTTTTTTATTTTTGTTTTCTTAAAGAATTTTTCATCCTTTATGCATATATTATACCATATTTTTTAGGGTTTGTCAAGATGAGTTATACACAAATAAACGGCCTTGGACTTGACATTTCCCTCAAAATGTGCTATATTAAGGATGTTCTTTAATAAGAAGACTGGATGATCGCTCTGCACTTTTTGTGTGGGGAGGAAAGTCTGAACACCGTCTCCGACGTAAGTCGGAGTCAGAGGTAGTCGCTAACGGCGACGGGGAGTAAAATTGTTTTGATTTGTGTGAACACTAGTGAACACAAATTGTATTCAGTTGAAGCCCACGGCTAGTGCAACAGAAAATATACCGCC
>JAYEKT010000032.1:0-3952 GCA_034716735.1 Patescibacteria group bacterium | reverse complement strand
GCTGTCGTCGTCTTCGCCGTCGCCAAAGAATACAAAGTCAGGTATTGGAAAGCGTTTTTTGTCTTTCTTGTAGAAAGCGTTCTACTCTCTGTTTCTTTTTTCTATTTCACTCCGTATCTTGCAATTACTGTTTGCGCGCTTTGTTTGTTTGGCGCTTGCGCCATTGTTGGCAAGAAGATGCTTGTACTGTATCTTACAAACAACCCCCCAAAAGAAATCCCGCTTGTTCAGACAGGTTATCCATATCACGGACAACACAAACAAGACACTTCTTTCACAGAATCACTTCAAGATTCAATTCACCGTTGGCTTTACAACAAACTCGTTCCTAAAACCTCTTTAGATATTGATAAAGAAATACAACATTTTGAGCAAGCAAAAGCTACTTAAAACGTTCTCAACCCCAATCGCAAGATTGGGGTTTTTAAAATCCAATAGCTTGCATCGTTGAATGACGGGGTCGCGCGGGTTAAAATTTTACCCACAAGGCGTAGCTTGTAATCTTTTAGGGGAGTTTGTATAATAGGAGCATAAACCAAACTGGCTTCCTAACCCTAACCCAAAATACCACTATGATAAACCCAATGCGACCACCATCGACAAAACCACAAAACATAAAAATTAAGTCAGAATTGCCGTTGTTGGCATTGAGGGGCGCGGTTGTTTTTCCACGTATTGCCGCTCCGCTTTTTATTTTAGACAAAGCATCTTTGAAAGCAGTAGATGCTGCGATGAAAGGGGATAGGTTGGTGGTTTGTACAACTGTAAACAAAGAAAAATCTGGTCCGCTCACACCTGCAGATTTTTATAAAGTTGGTGTTGTTGCAAAAATTCGTGATATGGTGCGCCAGCCAGATGGCAAGGTGAGGGTTTTAATAGAAGGAATTGACAGAGCAAAAATTACAGGATTTGTAAAAGCAGATGGGTATATTCGTGTTAAATTAGCAAAATTTTCAAAACCAAAGTTTGAAAAAAATGAAAAGATTGAGGCGCAGATGTATAATCTCGTCAGTCAATTCAAAGAGTGTGTCAATATGGGCGCAACTGTTCCATTTGATGTGCTTTTGATTGTGATGAATATTACTGACCCATGGCAGTTGTGTGATATTATTACTTTAAATTTAGAATTTAAAACAGCAGAAAAACAAGCGATTTTGGAAGCAGAAAGCATTGAGCAAAAATTAGACCGCGCTGCAATATCTATTACGCGTCTTATAAAAGTTCTTCGCATGTCAAAAAAGATTCAGACAGAAACTGGAAAAGAACTCGGAAAGATGGAACGCGAAATGTTTTTGCGCGAGCAACTCAAGACAATTCAAAAAGAATTAGGGATGTTGGATGGGAAGTCAGATGAAGATGATATGAGTGAAAAAATTAAAAAAGCAAAGATGTCAAAAGGCGCTGAGAAACAGGCGCTCAAAGAATTGGCGCGTCTTGAGGGAATGCCATCATTTAGTCCTGAAATTGCATACATTCGCACTTATTTAGAATGGCTTTCTGGTTTACCATGGTCAATAAAAACCGCATCCAAACTTAACATTAAGCAAGCAGAGAAAATTTTAAACGAAGACCACTACGGCCTTTTAAAAGTCAAAGAAAGAATTTTAGAATATCTGGCTGTGCAAAAATTAGTTGGAAAAATTAAAGGTCCAATTTTATGTTTTGCTGGCCCTCCAGGAACAGGAAAAACATCAATAGGAAAATCTATTGCCCGTTCTTTGGGTAGAAAATTTGTTCGTATGAGTTTGGGCGGAGTGCGCGATGAGGCAGAAATTCGCGGACATCGCAGAACCTATGTTGGCGCGCTTCCCGGCAGAATCATTCAGGGAATAAATACAGCTGGCACAAAAAATCCTGTTTTTATGCTTGATGAAATTGATAAATTAAGCCACGATGCAATGCGTGGCGACCCATCATCAGCATTATTAGAAGCATTGGATCCAGAACAAAATAATGAATTTGCAGACCATTATTTAGAGGTTCCATTTGATTTATCAGATGTAATGTTTATCACAACAGCAAATCTTTTGGATACAGTTCCGCCAGCGCTTCGCGATAGAATGGAGGTTATAGAATTTCCAGGATATACAGAAGATGAAAAGTTTCACATTGCAACAGGGTATTTATTTCCAAAACAACTTAAAAATCATGGTTTGACAGAAAAAAATCTTGGATTTGATGAGAGTGGTTTGCGTGAAATAATTCGCAGTTATACAAGAGAAGCAGGCGTTAGAAATCTTGAACGACAAATTGCTTCTGTTTGTAGAAAGATAGCAAAAACAGTTGCGGAAAATGGTGTTAAAAACACAGTTGTTAAGGGTGAGGATGCGCAAAAATATCTGGGACCGAGAAAATTTACATCTACTTTAAAAGAAGAAACTGATGAGGTGGGAGTTGCAACAGGTCTGGCTTGGACTGAGGCAGGTGGAGAAATTTTATTAATTGAAGCAACAAGGATGATTGGAAAAGGAAAATTGATTTTGACTGGCCATCTTGGGAAAGTAATGCAGGAATCAGCGCAAGCCGCGTTTTCTTACGCGCGTACAAAAGCAGGGGATTATAAAACAACTATGGATTTTGGCAAGAACGATTTTCACATTCATGTTCCTGCTGGAGCTATTCCAAAAGACGGTCCGTCTGCAGGTGTTGCAATGGCAAGTGTGTTAGCATCTCTTTTAGTAGGCAAACCTCTTAGAAAAGATGTTGGAATGACAGGGGAGATAACTTTGCATGGAAAGGTTATGGAAATTGGGGGAGTGAAAGAAAAAGTTCTTGCAGCTCATCGCGCAGGTCTTAAAACAATCATTTTGCCGAAAAATAATGAAAAAGATTTGGTGGATATACCAGAGAAGATTAAAAAATCTATTAGATTTATCTTTGCCAGTACGATTGATGATGTGTTGAAAGTTGCGCTTAAAAAATAAATATCCATGAATAAAAAAAATCCTCCAGATTACGTTTTTTTGGTCTTGGCAGGTATATTGGTTTTGTTCGGTCTTGCGATGCTTTTTTCTGCTTCTGGCCCATATGCGTACGAAAAGTTTGGGGATAGTTATCATTTTTTAAAACACCAAGTTTTGTTTGGACTCTTGCCGGGTCTTTTTCTTTTTCTAATACTCTCAAAAATAAATTACAGATTTTGGCGACGTATATCTTTGCCATTATTTATATTTTCAATCGCCATTTTAATTGTGGTTTTTATCCCTGGGCTAAGCGCTACTTATGGCAAAGCAAAAAGTTGGATAAGTATTGGCAGTTTTTCTTTTCAGCCGTCTGAATTAGTAAAACTTACTTTTCTTTTTTATCTTGCGGCGTGGATGGTAAAAAGAGGTGATGAATTACGTGATTTAAAACGCGGTACCCTTACATTTCTTGCAATTTTAGCACCTATTGCTTTATTAGTAATGTTTCAGCCAGATATGGGGACAATGTTTGTTATTGTCACAACTGCGTTTATTTTATTTTTTATTGCTGGCGCCAGATTGCCACATTTGGCTGGTATTTTAGCCGTAGGAACATTGTTATTGTTTCTACTTGTCAAAATATCGCCTTATTTTACAAGAATTTCTCATCTTATAAAAAGGTTTACTACTTTTTTGCATCCCGAGCAAGATCCTTATGGTATTGGTTATCATATAAATCAATCACTTATAGCAATTGGTTCTGGTGGATTTTTTGGTTTGGGGCTGGGACATTCTATGCAAAAAAAACAATTTCTTCCAGAAGTCGCAGCAGATTCTATTTTTGCTGTAATGGCTGAAGAATTGGGATTTTTCTTTACGGTTTTATTTATTGTTTTATTTATTGCTTTTTTACTTCAAATTTTTAAAATTGCAAATCGCGCGCAAGATGATTATGGGCGATTGATTGCGCTTGGTATTGTTTCGTGGATTGGCGCGCAAATGCTTTTAAACGTTGGTTCAATGCTTGGTCTTTTGCCAATGACTGGCGT
>JAYEKT010000031.1:0-3955 GCA_034716735.1 Patescibacteria group bacterium | reverse complement strand
TCGCAAGATTGGGGTTTTTAAAACACGACAGTCGTCTGTCGTGTTTTAAAGGACTGATAATCTTATCCGATCGGATAAGATTATCAGCATGTAGAATTGCGTTGTAAAAGATATGCAAAAGATGTAAAAGATTGACTTTTTGGTATAATAATGTTAATCTAAAACGAAAAAATTGATCTTTAAAAAAATAGAGAGAAGGGGGAGACAAGATGAAACGACTCTGGATTTTGGTCGTGTTTATCTTTTCCGCAGTAATTCTTTTTGGTATGCGAAGCCATTATACAACAAGTCGTATTACTGTTCTGCGCCAAGTCGGTAGTAATATGAGGCAAAATCGCGTAACTATTCTTTATGAAGAAAGCAAAAATGGCCATAGTTTTTACAAAAGAGCAGAATATCATGTTTATTTGAAAAAAAGTAGTTTTTATGGTGAGCATGAAGGAACACTGAAAATGTTTTCTAAGGATGGAGCCAGTAGGTTGGGGTTGGACATGGATATTTCTCATGACGGAGTAAAGGTTAAAGGACTCTATAGTTTTGATACAGATTTTCGTTTTGCTGAACCTTTTTACTATAATGATAATGGTTGTAGAAATATGTACCAGGAACAATGCAGTGAAGAAGAAAAGGCAATGTACGTAAGATGGAGTGAGAAGCTTTGGTCTAGTTGGAGAAAACAAATGGATGTTACAGACCGAGTGTATAAAATACAAACTTCGCCCCCGCCACTTACCCCTGCGCCAAAATTAGTTTTTTCTGATTTTATGCCACGCGCTAAAAGAAAATCTGCTCCGAACAAGATTGTTTTTAAAAGAAGCGGCGCAGGAACAATCTATGACCAAGTTTTAATTCAGTATTTAGAAAATGTTGATGGATTTTACTATCAAAGAACTGCTACATATTTACTGTATCTAAAAACAAATGCAGGATTTGAAGTTTTTCAGGGTCATTTTCGTTTGTTTTCCAAAGATGGAGCAAGAAGATTTAGTTTTTGGGTTCGTCGCGATGGGAGTATTAGTGATGTTAGATTTTTTGATTTAGATGATGGTTTTGGGGATATGTTGTCTCGTTCTAAGAATTACGATATTCAATATGCTGAAAAAGTAAACAAACTCTGGAAAGTGTGGGGTAAGCGTTTATCTCTTGCAAAGCGCGTGACAGAGCTAATTAAATTACCACCGTCAGCTGAACCAGTAAAATCATTCAATTTTGAGGATTTTATGCCGTAAAATCCAACCCCAATGAGAATCGGGAATGGAATGATAAATTAGAGGTGATATATACCCCCCGACGCAAGCGTCGGGGTCTTTTTTTACCAATAATTTTCACGTTCGTGAAATTTATTGGTATTTTGCCCATAATTCTAATAAGATTCTAACGGGACAGCCGGTTGGCGTGTTAGAATTTGACACATTAGCTTAATTATGCTAATATCTTATGAGTGTGTATAACTAAATTGTTATATATAATAAAGTAGGATATAATATTAATAGAAAGGAAGGTGAAATTTTGTGCCAAAAGTAAAAACTAAGAGAGGCGAGACATTTGAAAGCTTGTTGCGTCGTTTTAATCGTAAAATAATGCTAAGCGGTAAAATGCTTCAAGCCAAAAAGATTCGCTTCAAACAAGAAGAAAAAAACAAAAGAGCTTTACGCGACAGCGCTCTTCGCAGAAAAAAAATTACTGAAAAACAGGAATATCTTTTAAAAATCGGTAAGTTAAAAGAAGAAGATTTGCGAAAACGCGGTCGTGGAGGTAAAAGAAGATAACATGTTACTTAAAGAACAATTAGATAATGATATCAAAGAGGCAATGAAGTCAAGAAATGAAACCGCGCTTAGTACGTTGCGGATGCTTCGCGCCGCTGTAATGAATAAGGCAATAGAGCTTAAAAAGAAAGATGAAGGTTTGAATGAAGAAGAAACACTTGCAATCATCAAAAGCGAAGTCAAGAAGTTAAAAGATGCTATTGTGGATTTTGAAAAAGGTAAACGCGCGGATTTAGTTGAACAAAATAAAAAAGAAATAGAAATTTTGCAAAAATATCTTCCAGAAGAAATGGCAGAAGAAGAGGTAAGGGAAGTTGTGAAGAAAGTCATTGAAGAAATGGGCGCTACACAATCTGATATGGGAAAAGTGATGGGCAGAGTAATGGGAGAGCTAAAAGGAAAAGCAGATGGCGGATTGGTTAGAAAAGTAGCGCAGGAAGAACTATCAGCGTAAATTTTCAATTTTCAATTAATCTATCGTTTTTCATGCTTAACGATAAAAGAAATAGGAAGTTTTCAAGAACCGCTATACTTGTGGTGAGTGTTTTAGCGGTTTTTTTGTTTGCCTCAGCAACACTCGCTCAAGTGGATGTTGGTTTGGAAGAAGTGGGTGAAACAACAGGTTTATCTGGACAAGACATAAGAATCACAATTGCGAAAATTATTAGAAATGCGTTTGCTTTGTTGGGAATTATTGCAGTTGGGATTTTTGTTTTTGCTGGATATACATATATGACAGCTGGTGGTGATGCTGGAAAAGTAGAAACAGCAAAGGCATGGATGAAAAACGCTGTGATTGGCATTCTCATAATGCTTTCTGCTTTTGGAATCACGCAGTTTATCATCAATCAGTTAGAAGGTGCTTTTTACGGGCGAGGGGGGAGAGGAATTGTAGATGGTATTCCTTTTGATCCACTCTCTGGTTCTTTGGGCAGGGGCATTGTCCAAACCCATTATCCAGCGCGCAATGAAACAGATGTCCCGCGTAACACAATGATTTCAATTACATTTAAAGAAGCAGTTTTAGTTGAAGATATAATAGAAGGCGATTTAATCAATGTAGAAAATATTAGAATTTCAACAAGCGCGGAAAGAGATGACGGCCCATATTTAGAAAATGTTTACGCGCGCGTTACAGAAGACCATAGAACTTTTGTTTTTGATCCGCAGGATTTATTGGGAAGTTCGGGTGAGAATACTTGGTATACAGTAATGCTTGAATCAGACATAGATTTGGCAGATGGGACGCCGGCATTTGGCGGAGCGTTTGCTGATGGTTATATGTGGGAATTTGAAGTTTCAACTGTTTTGGATTTAACTCCGCCAAGAATTGAAAGTGTTGTGCCTCGCTCAGGAACACATCCGCGCAACATTGTTATTCAAATTAATTTTGATGAACCAGTTGACCCAACTTCTGCGCAGGGTTCTGGAAACCTGGTAGTTTCTTCTGCAGGGGTTTTGGCTGGTGAATTTTCAGTTGGCAATGGATATAGAAGCGTGGAATTTCAAACAGATGATTTGTGTGGTATGAATTCTTGTGGCGGTGAAGTTTATTGTCTGCCAGCTAATTCTGATATTGCTGTGTTAGTGCGCGCAGCAAGTTTGGGGATAGATCCGCCGGCTTCGTTTGGTTTTCCATATGACGGCATAGTTGATATGGTTGGCAATTCTTTTGATGGTAATAATGACGGCACTGCTTCTGGCCCGCCAGATGATAATTTTGAATGGACATTTCAAACATCCAATACAATTGATTTAACACCTCCAACAATAGAAAGCATAACACCAGATGTTGATGAGGGGAGTGTGGAGTTAGACGCGCCAATCAATATCACTTTTAGCAAAGTGATGAGTGTTACCACTCTTGATACAAGAAATGTTTCACTTTTAACAAGTCCAATGTACGAGCTTTGGTATGATACCAGAAGCACCAACTTAGATGATTTTGGCGAACCAGCTGGAAGAGAAGACAACCCAACAAAAACAAGATTAGAAATCAAACATGGAGTTTTTGCGCCAAGCATTCCAGAAACACGTTTTGATTATTTTCCAGGTGTTTCATCTGGCGCAAAAGATGTAATGCAGAATTGTTATTTCCCTGGCTCGGGTGGAATATGTGAGGCATCACCAGATATACCATACTGCTGTAATGGTCGTCCATCAGCAGATAGGTGTGAATATTTACC